>CALIGP010000269.1 GCA_938021455.1 uncultured Lewinella sp.
CCATGTGTTCTCTCCAGGTTGATGCATTGAAGTTGCGGACTTCCCGGCCCAACTTCTTAGCTACGGGTGCTTTGGGAGTTGCCAGGATTTTTTTCAATACCTCCTCGTCGTTAAAGAGACGGGCTTTCCCAGCCATCATCCAGTGTTCAGCGGTGGGGTAGTGGTGGCCGTTAACGGTGAAACCGCGCTCGTACCACTGGCTGAGGCAGGAGGGTGTAATGACTTCGTCACCGCGTTGCTGGTGGCCCCAAAAGAAGAGATATTTTAGCTTGATCTCGGATTTGAGTTGGCTAAGCAGCCAGTCAGTAGAGTACTTCATAGTAGAGGATTTGCGAATCTAATGCCAGTGCAGGGAGCATTAGTTGCAAAGATAGCTTTATTTTAAAGCTAAGTTGATTTTAGGGCGCCCCGATAGCTATCGGGGCAGGTGCAATGAAAAGACCAGTGCAGGCTAGGCGTGCTGGCGAAATGCCATCACACTATCAATCTATCATACTCTCTCCCTACCGCAAAAACACAATTTTTCCTACCGCCGCCTGCGGGTCATTCAGGCCAAAGCGTCCGTTCGTACTGGCCAACACAAGGTAGACGCCGCTGGTTACCCGGCGGCCATTGTAGTCAGTGCCGGACCAAACGAACTGCCCGCCAGTGGCCGTGCCTTCGGCGACGAGCTTACCGGACAAGTCCGTGATCTTCACCCGGGCGTTACGCGCCAGGCCATTGATGGCAATCGGGCTCTGCTCACCCGGCTCCACCGGGTTGGGGAAAATGGTGAGCTCATTTTTAAAGGTCCGTCTATTGGCTTCCGTTGCTTCCGCCCGATAACTGATGATGCCCAGCTCCGTGCCGAAGTAGACAACCCCGGTGGTGGGGTGAATGGCGATGTCCCGAACGATGTTGTCTAACAAGGGGCTGTTGCCCTGATCGAAGAAAAGGAGTTGATCTTCGCCATCGGCGGAGAGCAGGTAGGCACCGCCACTGGTGCCAATCCATTTGCGGTTGCCACCGTCTACGGTGATGGAGCGAATCTCTTCAGTTTCCAGCAGGAACCCGCCAAAGTCGTTGGCTTCCACGATGGGCAGCCGGCCGGGGCAGATGTCGGTATCAAAGACCGAGCTCCCGCACTCGAAGAGTACTATTCCTTGCGATGTACCTACCCAGACGTTTCCGTCCAAGTCTACGGCGATGCTGCGGACATTGTTGGTGGGCAGGTTGCTGTTGTTGGCAGTGATGGTCCGGCAGCGATCGTCACTAGGGTCCATGGGCGTACCCATGGGGTCGAGCACCGTCAGGCCGCCACCCACGCTGGTGGCGTGGACCGTCCAGATGTACCCCTGGGGGTCAATCTCGATGGCCAGTGCGTCATTGACGGTGCAGCCGCCGGCGAGGGCGGCCCATTGTCCTTCGGGGCTAAGCACGCTGATGAAGTTTCCTTCGGAGGCTTTGCTATTCGCCAGATAGGTAAAGCCCGCCTGATCCGTAACGGCTCCAGCTACCCGGACTCGGCCCGGACCAGCGCCATTACTGAGTTGCAGGCTGCTGTTGGTCTCGTCAAAGAGTTCGCCCTCTTCTGTTTCCTCATCAAAGGCGATCGCCCCTTCAAAGAAAGAAGAGAACCAGTAGCGTTGGTTGGCGTCGTCATAGTGGATATCCACAATTTCGGCTACGTCATCGTCGCCTTGTACTTCTCCGTTCCGACCCTTGAAGACATCGTTGTTATTACGGTTGAAGCTCACCCAGTCTCCATCCATAAAGCGGTAGACGCCGCCGAAAGAAAAGTTAGGGCTGAAGTTTTCATCCAGTACGCCAGGAGCGACCCATAGGGAAGTTCCGTCGTGCAACAGGCGGTAGTTGGTATCGTCCAGCGGCCCATTGTATTCAATTTCGTTGCAGTCGCCATCGTCGATTCCATCCAGGTAACGAATCCGTGGCGTTGATTTGTCTTCGGCAAACCAGAAGCGGCCCTGATCGTCTTCGATGGCATAGTTGCTACGGATGATACACTGGTTGAACACTCGTCGCTGTTGTCCTTCCTCGGTTAGCATGATGAGCTGTCGGCTGGAGCAGCCGTCGTCCTGACACTGGTACCCTGCCAAGAGAAAAGTAGGCCCCACACTGAGGTACTGCAGCCGCCAGGGGCGATCATCGTTGGTGTCAAAGAAAAGGGCCGCCGTATCAGCCTGTAGGCGGTAAACATCTTTCTCAATGCCGAAATAAAGCTCGTCCTTATAAATGTTGATGGCAGTGGAGGCATAGTCTCCGGGGAATCCATTGGCCGGGCCCAATAACTCCCAGTTACCGAAGTCATTGAGGTTCGTCCCCAGGCGGGGTGCCCGGTAAATGCCTTCTTCCGTTGCGGCGTAGAGCAGACCTTCGTGCAGTGCAGCACCATCTACTCTTACGCCGGTGAAGGTGGTGAAGAGGAAGGTCTCATCGTCAAGACTCAGCGCCGAAACCCCAAAACCTGCGGCGAGGTAAACAATGTTCTCGCCTTCGTCGAAGTGTAGGTCGTAGATGGTTTTGTCTCCGCTGAAATTGAAATTGTCAATCTGACGGAGCGTCGTGAATCGTCCGTTACGAAGCAAGTCGATGACGCTACTTTCATAGACGATGATGAGGGTCTCCGTGGGGGGGTGATAGCGCAGTAACCTGATTCTTGCTTCGGCCAGACCGTCTTCCCGGGCCAGCCTGCTGATGCTTAAGTCTTCCTTGTCAAGGTAAAAGATGGCCTTACCTGTGGTATATATAATGGACTCCGGACTTTCGGTCACGTAAGTACCAAAGCGGTAGGATTGTAGCGTTCGCCACTCCCCGAGGCTGTCGGCCTGGGCGGTTAGGGTAAGGGAACAGAGGACCAGACTAAATAATAAGACGATTCTTAGGGGCATGGCACAAAGGTAGGGTAGGGGCAGTAAGGGATTGTGTCGTGGGGAATACGAGTTAGATACGTTGAAGGCCATCAGCGTAGTCTGTACCGTTGTAATTTCAAGCAACTTCCTTATTACTTTAGGCATTCTTTAGCGTAAGGCTGACTTAATAGTTAGTGAAAAAGATGTCTATGATCCTGGCTTTTGACGCCCATTACCAAGACAACAGCAGTAGACTCGTTGCCGCTATCTTTCAAGATTGGACGGACAAAGAGGTGTCCGAACTCAAGACCTGGACTTTTGGCCCGGCGGCGGACTACGCTCCCGGCCAGTTTTATCTTCGCGAATTGCCGCTAATTACGGCTGCCTTAGCTGATTTCGATTTAGCGGAGATAAAAGCTATTGTCGTTGATGGTTATGTCTACCTCAACGATCAGGGGCGGCTCGGACTGGGCGGACATCTCTACAACGAACTGGACGGTAAAATTCCCGTGATTGGCGTCGCGAAGTCTTACTTCCGGGATACCAACGCGGAGGCCGTCCTCCGGGGCGAAAGTAAAAAACCGCTCTACGTTACCAGCTTGGGAATGCCGCAAACCATGGCAGCCATTCACCTACGAGCAATGGCGGGCAACTACCGAATGCCGGATATTCTGGCGGCGGTGGATCGGGGGACGAAGGAGTAGACGCTCATTCTTCAACTAAAAAAAGCGATCAATCTTCAGCGCCCGTTTAATGGGAAACACTGATGATTGATCGCTGATGATAAGCTAAGCTGCCAGCAGGGCTACAACTTAATCTCATCCTCCTCCCCGTCGTAAAACTTAAAGGAGGTAACTGGGAAGTCATTGTCTTCCATAATCTGTAACCAACGGTAGTGTTTTAGGTACCACTTCATCTGTAGGCTGGGGAGCCCGCGCTTCAGGTAAGCGGCGATGAAGGGGTGAACCTTCAATTTCAGCTTGGCCTTTGGCCGGCTTTCCATAATGAAGTTGAGCGCGCGCTCGATCTCATCAGTGAGCAAGATGGTAGCGTTGACCTTACCCGTTCCATTACAAGTGGGGCATTTCTCTGCGGTGGTAATCTTTACCTCCGGACGAACCCGCTGGCGGGTGATCTGCATCAGACCAAACTTACTCAGTGGTAAGATGGTGTGCTGCGCCCGGTCATTCTTCATGGCCTTGCGCATGGCCGTAACGAGCTTCTTACGATGCTCAGCGTCACGCATGTCAATGAAGTCGACTACGATGATGCCGCCAATGTCACGCAAGCGCATCTGGCGGGCAATTTCGTCGGCAGACTCCAAATTGATCTTCAGCACCGCTTCCGCCTGATTCTGGCTAGGCATTTTATTGCCGCTGTTCACGTCAATGGTGTGCATCGCTTCGGTATGCTCGATGACGATGTAGGCTCCGCTAGACATGGTCGCCGTCTTACCAAAGCTGCTCTTTATCTGCTTCGTAATGTTGTTGGCGTCAAACACAGGCTTATTTCCTTTATGGAGCTGCACGATGTTCACCTTCTTCGGGGCGACGTCCGCAACGTAATTACGAACCGTCTCGAAGAGGTCTTTATCGTCAACAACGATGCGACTGAAGTCAGGGGTTAGCAAGTCACGAAGCAGGCCGGTCGTTTTGTCCACCTCACTGAGTAGCTTCGTCGGCGCTTTGGCGTTCTTGGCCGCGTCGAAGATCGTTTTCCACTTTTTAGAAAGCAATTCGATCTCCTCCAGCAGGTCTCCAACACCTTTACCTTCTGCCGCCGTGCGAACAATGACACCGAAGTTTTTAGGCCGGATGCTTTCCACCAGTAGCTGCAAGCGCTTACGCTCTTCGCTGGTACTGATTTTCTTGGAGACAGCAACGGTTTCGTTGAAGGGAGTGATGACGAGATAGCGACCAGGAATGGTGATCTCACAACTCAGGCGGGGGCCTTTAGTGCTGATCGGCTCCTTGAGTACCTGCGCCAGCACAACTTGCCGGCGCTTGAATACCTCGTCAATTTTACCTGTCTTCACGATCTCGGGCTCAAACTTGAATCGGTCCAGGCTGGCCGTGTTGTTCTTACCGTTGGCCGTCGTTTGGTAAAATTTCTGCAGTGAGCGAACTCTTGGACCCAGGTCCGTATAGTGCAGAAAGGCATCTTTCTTGTGGCCGATGTCGACAAAGGCCGCGTTGAGCGGGGCCGTTACTCGCTTTATCTGGCCGATAAAAACGTCTCCTACGGTGAATTGGTCCGTAGCGCGTTGGCGGTGAATTTCCACCAGCTTGCTGTTTTCCAGCAGAGCTACCTCAACGGTTTTACCCGATGAGGATACAATCATTTCTTTTTCCACTTTTTTAGGGCTTGTTGAGATACACCATTACCCGCCACCGATCGAAACCGAGGAGGGATGCTGGGTATTCAATACCAATAAGGCACACCATGAATGGTGGAGTAACGTCCAAAAAATGCATAAAGCATTCCAGAAAGGGATAAACTCAGGGTGGCTGGTTCGCAGTGGCTGCATTGCAGGAAGAGGTCCGGCAAAAAAGAGCAGAGTGTCCAGGTAAAACAGCTGGAAAATGACCGTCGCACGTTCTTAAAAAACGGCAGATGACGGTAAAGATCTTGTTATGTAACACTCCGAAGAGTGACGGTTTAGGGGAGGTGAAGTACCTGAAATTGGTGCGTTCCGGGAAATCAATCGGTTAATATTGGGAATATACAACCGGACGCAAAACTGCTTCTTAAAATACAAAGGGCGTACCACCATCGGAGATTTAACCGGTATGGATGGTTTTAACAAAGGGAGGAAGTCAAACACCGGTAACCGGCCAGATCACTGTTGCGATCCGGCCGGATATGGTATGTTGTAGTTCTGGATAGAACTAGCGGTTTTTCTTCTTGTGGCGGTTCTTGCGCAGACGCTTCTTCCGCTTATGGGTAGCAATCTTATGACGCTTCCGCTTCTTTCCACACGGCATATATTAGTCGTTTAGGTTATGAAAAATGGTTACGAGTATATCAACCCGCTGGTTTGAAACAGCGGGAAAGTAGTTTTAGTTGGCCTCTTTTGCGCTAATTGCATTGAGGATATCCGTACAGCGAACAGCCATCAGAGCAGACTCTTCCCCACGGTCAAGGTTTTCGTAGACCTTAGCGAGTGGGCAAACAGCATCCGGATTGTCCGGAGCAAGCGCTACGGCTTTCTCCAGTCGCAGCACGGCGCGGTCCAGCTGGTTGGTTTTAATGGCCAGCTGGCCGAGGGTAATGTAGACCCGAGCGTTCTCGGGGTACTTTTTTTCCAGATCGCGTAACATCAGAATTCCTTTCATCGGGTTATCCCGTGGTGGGTAATCTGTATAGGCGAGCGCCAGGTTGATGCGGTTGTCCGCATTTTCTGGATTAAGGCTGATGGCGGCTTGGTAAGCTTGTTCGGCCTGAGAAGCACAAAACTGCCGGGTCTTTTCATCACTGCTTTGGCGTTGAAGACAAAGATTAAAGGTGGTAGCGGTAATGCTCCAGGCTTCTTCTGTACCCACGTTTTCGGCAATTTGCCGAGCGTAAATGCCAGAAATGGCTGGTTGGCCAGCTCGGTACCACTCGCCAGCAAGTTGTTCTTGCAGGTCGCTTTTTTCTTCTTCGTTGTCTTCAGCGGCTACGAGGCGTTCCTCGAGGCTGGCCAGCGTGGCCATCTGGGCGGGGGTAAGGTCCGGGCGTGCAGCTCGAATCAAGGATTCCAGGCCGGTAGCTTCCAGTGGGCCACGGTCGAAACCGCTTTCCATTTCTGGTGGCCGTACGGGGCAGCCCCAGTAGGTCAGTAGCAACAAGACCGAGGCCACGGCTACGGAGATCCACTGGTTACGTCCCATTAGTCGTTGTTTTCTTCGTTAGGAAGATGCTTAACCTTATCCTTCACCTGTTCTACAAACACTTTGGCAGGTTTGAAAGCAGGGATGAAGTGCTCCGGAATTTCAATGGCTTTGTTCTCTTTAATGTGGCGACCAATCTTCTTGGCACGCTTCTTCACTACGAAAGAGCCGAAGCCGCGGATGTAGACATTCTCTCCTTCGGAAAGACTACCCTTAACTTCCTTAAAGAAGCTTTCCAGAGATACTAAAACATCAACTTTAGCGATGCCAGTTTTTTCAGAGATGCTAGCGACTAAATCAGCTTTTCTCATATTAGTTTTTATTGTTCGTGGGGACTCGTTTTACAAAAGCGACGCAAATATCGCATTTTATCTTGAAGGGACCGCGAAAATGGCATTATTTCTTTACAATCAAGTAGTTATGGACGCTTAGGATGACGCTGGAATGACGGTTTGCGAGCTGTTTTGGGGACTTACTGCGCGGACGCAGGTGCGAGGAGTGTTAATAGGAGCGGTCGAGACGCTGTGCGTCGAGTCGGACAAGGGAGCGCAGCGACTTTGGGCGTGTCGTGCCTGTTCTGGCGGGAAGGAACCGCTCCGGGAGCCTTCGGCCCCGTTCGCGTTCGACGCATAGCGTCTCAACCAGGCCCCTTTGCTCCCTTTTTCCTTTCCCTTGCACCCGCGTCCGCGCCCGTCTGTCTATCTTTGTCTTTCCCAAAACATCCACACTTCCCTCTATGCTCTTATCTATGACTGGCTATGGCCGGGCAACTACCTCCCAAACGGGCAAAACCTATACCGTAGAAATTCGCTCGCTTAATAGTAAGCAGAATGACCTTCGGCTGCGCACTAACCAACAGTTGCATAAATACGAAATGCAACTCCGTCGGTTTGTGCTGGATCAGGTCCAACGAGGAAAATTGGAGATTACGATCGATGTTGCGGATGAAACAGGTGGCAACGCCGTCACCATCAATGCCGCTCTACTTGACCGGCTGTATGACGGCCTCAAAGACCGATTGCTTTCTTTGCCGCCTGAACACGTTTCGGGAGTTTATGCCGGACTGCTTCGCATTCCGGGCATCGTTGAATCTGGCAGCAACCGCTTGGCAGATGATGACTGGACTTACCTGAAAGCAACCGCAGCCTCCTGCATCGAGCACCTCAACGAATACCGCCGCCAGGAAGGGGAAGTGATGGCCGCTGACCTCAGTTCTAGCTGCAAAGGCATTGCCAACTTATTGTCGGAGGTGGAGAAATATGAAGAGCAGCGGGTACAATCCGTTCGTGACCGTATGGAAAAACACCTCAAAGACTTTCTAGGACGGGGCAACGTAGATAAAAACCGCTATGAACAAGAAGTGCTCTTCTACCTGGAGAAGATGGACATCAACGAAGAGAAGGTCCGCCTACGCCAGAACTGTGAGTACTTCCTGGAAATCCTGAAAAATGAGGACACCGTGAAGGGGCGTAAGCTCAACTTTATCAGCCAGGAAATTGGCCGGGAGGTCAACACTTT
>CALIGP010000270.1 GCA_938021455.1 uncultured Lewinella sp.
AAGTAGACAAAACCTTCACCAGAGAGATTGCCCGTTTAAAGCGGATGAACCCTCAGGTAGCAGAGTACAGCGTACAACTTTCCTATCTGGAGATGCTACTCGACCTGCCCTGGCGGGAATACACCAAAGACAACTTTGACCTGAACGCCGTTGCCAAAGAACTAGACAACGACCACTATGGTCTGGAGAAAGTGAAAGACCGGATCCTGAGTCATCTTGCTGTACTAAAGCTTAAGGGCGATATGAAAGCGCCCATTCTGCTCTTGTTGGGCCCTCCTGGCGTAGGTAAAACGAGCTTGGGCAAAAGCGTAGCGGAGGCCCTGGGTCGCAAGTACGTGCGTATGAGCCTGGGTGGCCTGCACGACGAGAGTGAGATTCGCGGGCACCGGAAGACCTACATCGGCGCTCTGCCGGGACGGATTGTTCAGTCGCTGAAAAAAGTACAGTCCGCCAATCCTGTTTTTATCCTCGACGAGATTGACAAAGTGGGGCAAAGCCACCGTGGAGATCCTTCCAGCGCTTTGCTGGAAGTACTGGACCCGGAGCAAAACTCTACCTTCCACGACAACTACCTCGATTTAGACATCGACCTAAGCAAGGTGATGTTCATCGCTACGGCCAATGACTACGCGACCATTCAGCCGCCCCTCCGGGACCGGATGGAGATCATCAACCTCAGCGGTTACTCCGCCGAAGAGAAGCTGGAGATCGCTAAGCGCCACCTCTTACCCAAGCAACGGGAAGAGCACGGCCTGAAGGCCAAACAGATTAAAGTTCCGGTGGCCACCCTAAAGGCCATCATTACCGGCTACACCCGGGAAAGTGGTGTCCGTGGCCTCAACCGGGAAATCGGCGGACTAATGCGTTACGCCGCCCGGCAGATTGCGATGGAAGGGGCTGATCAAGTAACGATCAAAGTCGAAAATCTGGAGGAGGTCTTAGGCCCGACCAAGTTCGAGCGCGAGCCCTATCGTGCAGGAAAATTGGCCGGCATTGCCGTTGGTCTGGCCTGGACGCAGGTTGGCGGAGAAATTTTGTACGTTGAAGCTAGTCTAAGCCCTGGAAAAGGTAATCTTACCCAAACCGGTAACCTCGGCCAGGTAATGAAGGAAAGTGCCATCACGGCACTGTCCTACCTGAAGGCCAACGCTAAGAAGATCGGTATTACCGCTGAAGAAATTAAAGAACAGGACCTACACATTCACGTTCCGGAAGGAGCGACACCAAAGGATGGGCCAAGTGCTGGCATCACCATGCTCTCCGCCATGGCTTCTGTTTATACTGGTCGGCCGGTACGGCAGTACCTGGCCATGTCCGGTGAGATCACCCTTCGCGGTAGAGTCCTCCCCGTAGGCGGTATCAAAGAGAAGCTACTGGCGGCCAAACGCGCTGGCATGAAACACATTCTTCTGAGCCAGATGAACGAGAAAAACGTTCGCGAAATTGAGGAGCGTTACCTAAAGGGAATCAAGATTCATTACGTCGAGACAATGGAGGAGGTGCTTGCATTCGCGCTTACATAAAGGCAAAATAATCGTTAACGTTTTCTATT
This sequence comes from uncultured Lewinella sp., assembly GCA_938021455.1. Lineage (GTDB taxonomy): Bacteria > Bacteroidota > Bacteroidia > Chitinophagales > Saprospiraceae > Neolewinella. The sequence goes on from CALIGP010000270.1 coordinate 1,553, forward strand.
GCTCCCAACCTCGGGCTATCTTTCGCTGTCTTTTATGAGGAAGCAATCCATTTGATATGAAGTACTTGGTCCTTTTTTGCGTTTTGTTGTTCACCGCTGCGGGCATAAAAGCCCAGCAGACTACTTTGGTAGATCAAAACGGTGAGGCACTTGTACAATTTTCCGGCATGGTGCTGGACGGTACAAACAGTCAGTTACAGCCCGTTCCCTACGCAACTATTCTCATTACGGATGATGGCCGGGGCACCTATGCTAACCTGGAGGGCTTCTTTAGTATCGTAGCTCACCTGGGAGATAGTATCGTTTTTAGTGCTTTAGGATATAATGACGTGACCTACGTAATTCCCGACACACTCAAGGAAGACAAATACAGCATCGTGCAACTGATGAGCCGCAACGCCATCGATCTTCCCGAGACCGTCGTTTTCCCCTGGCCGAGCCGGGACCACTTCAAGCTAGAGTTTCTGGCCATGGATGTCACCTCCGACTTGCAGTCTCGCGCATCCCAGAACCTGTCCGTTGAGACCCTTGAGGCACTGCAGCAGTCCGTTCCGCGCTCCGGCGCCGAGAATGCCAGTTACTACCTGCGGCAGCAGGCGCAGAAGACCTACTACATTGGTCAGCGGCCGCCGATGAACATCTTCAGCCCCGTAGCCTGGAAGCAGTTCTTTGATGGTTGGAAGCGAGGAGACTTCAAGAAGAAGGACGACCGGTAACATTAACCGATTCTTTTTCGAGGCCACATTAGGCGGCGCAAACGCAGGTGCAAGCTTGGTTTTCCAACAGCAGGGGTCAGTAGGCTTTGCTCTTTAGCAATCGACCAACGTGCGCTGACCGACGACCGACAACGCAACTATCCGGCATACAATCCCGTTTATTAGCCAATATGAGCACCGAAGGAAAAAATCCCAGGCTTGATCCTGAATTCTTTATCGGCACCGCGGCGATCAGTCTTGTGGGCGCCTTTATTTTCCTACGCGTCTCTTTTGCTTTCTGTATTGGTTTTGTTTTGGCCAGTATCGTTGCTATGACTTGGTACTTTTGGCCATTGATTAGCAAAAAATTCCCTTCGCCCGCTAAAAAGGTCAATGAAAATGATTTTGGCCAGCGGGTTAGCCTACGACTAGACAGTTGCCAACAAAAAGAACTCCGCTTCCGGACGGAGGCCGAGAGCATTCGCGAAAGCATCGCTGCTCTGCGGGACGACCTTGACCGCAGCGAGCAGGCCGGTACTGACGAAAAGGAACGTGCCGGACAACTCATCAAAGAGTTTGAAGCAGAATTTAATCTCCGTCTCGCTAAAGCAGCTTTCTTTGCGGACTGCGCTACGAAGCTCCGCGAACTACTGGATCGCCACCGCCTTCACGAAAGCATCGCCGCTCGCAAACGAGAGCTTGACGAGCTACGAAAAACCAACTTCGACGACGAAGCCTCACTGGAAGAAACACGCTACCACCTGGAACAGGATAGCATCCAGCTAGAAACCATTGCTGAACTGACTAAGGATATTTCCATTAGTTTCAAAGCAGAACAGGCCGAAGAGCTCCGCGCTAAGCTGGAAAAACTTCGTACCAGCCTGTAGGAATACCTCCCCTGATATCGGCCTTGATTCGTGCCGTGTTTCATAATCCGGAGATAATTTTCACTTACACCTTTGACAATATCGGCAAGCGTACTATCTTTGCGGTCGCTTAAGCGCAAAACGTTGCGCATTTTAGTGTATGTCCGCTGATTCATTTCACGTCACATATCCTTCCCGGCCCGTTCGTCTATCGGTTAGGACGCCAGGTTTTCATCCTGGTAAGAGGGGTTCGATTCCCCTACGGGCTACAAAAATTGCCGCTGGCAATTTTTGATTTGCGATATTTGATAAGTGATTCTTGATATGCGATTTGGCTACCGCACGGCTCTGGCTCACTTCGTTCGTGCTTACGAGCGGAGCGAGCAGATAACAGCGGCAGCAAATCAAATATCGAATATCGCCAATCACATATCGCATATCATATCCTACCGGCCCGTTCGTCTATCGGTTAGGACGCCAGGTTTTCATCCTGGTAAGAGGGGTTCGATTCCCCTACGGGCTACTAGCCAGGACCTTCTTTCTTCGGAGAGAAGGTCTTTTGCTTTTTAGCGATTAGCTATCCGATCAGGACGATGAAAATGAACGAATAGTCCTTACTTTTTGTATTATTTACACTAAGTGCTTATTTTTGGCATCCTTTAGAATGAAGGCGGGAGTGAAAGGTCGAGCAATTGACCGCCTCTGAACTTCGCTCCTTCAACTTTCATTGCCCCTGCGCTCGCGCCCAAAAAACGCTACGCACAGTTGCATCCTAAATCGCATCAAGACAAAATCCCCCCCCAAGAAATGGCAAGAATTGCAATCAATGGCTTCGGCCGCATCGGACGAATCACCCTTCGTAACCTGCTTGAGAAAGGCCTCGACGTAGTAGCCGTTAATGATTTAACGGACAACGCAACCCTGGCGCACCTGTTCAAGTACGACTCCGTACAGGGCAACTACGCTGGAGAGGTAAGCGCTGATGATGACTACATCTACATCGATGGTAAGAAGATCGACGCGCTGAGCCAGCCTGACCCCAGTAAACTGCCATGGGGAGACCTTAAGGTTGACGTAGTACTGGAATGTACGGGTCGTTTCCGTGACGAAGACAAAGCCCGCCTGCACATTGCTGCGGGTTGTAAGAAAGTCCTCATCTCTGCCCCAGCGGGCAAAGGAGACGTTGCTACCGTTGTACTCGGCGTCAACGAAGAAGTACTGAATGCCAGTACTGACGTATACTCCAACGCCAGCTGTACAACCAACTGTCTGGCTCCTCTGGTTAAGGTATTGGATGACGCCTTTGGTGTTGAGCAGGGCCTGATCACCACCGTACACGCCTACACTGCTGACCAGAACATTCAGGACGGCCCCCACAAAGATCTACGCCGCGCCCGCGCCGCTGCGATCAACATCATTCCTACCAGCACCGGTGCTGCGAAGGCCGTTGGCCTCGTACTTCCGCACCTCAACGGTAAGCTTGACGGTGGCGCTATGCGTGTCCCAGTTCCTACCGGCTCCCTCACTGACCTTTGTGTTACTCTGAAAAAGGAAGCAAGCCTTGCGGAAATTAACGCTGCTTACAAAGCCGCTGCTGAAGGCCCGATGAAAGGTATCCTTGCCTACGTGACCGATCCCTACGTAAGCTCTGACATCGTTGGCAGCAAGTACTCCAGCCTCTACGACGAAGGACAGACCAAGGTGATTGGTAAGCTCGTCAAAGTAGTTAGCTGGTACGACAACGAAGCGGGCTACTCTGCTCGCCTCGCTGATCTATGTGAGCGCATTGCCGCTATGTAGTATGGTAGTCTGATAGTATGGTAGTCTGATAGTACGGTCGTAAAACGCCCGGACCATTAGACTACCATACTGATTACTCTACTATCAATACTACCCTACTATCAATACTATTATACTAAACATATGTCTCTCAAAGACCTCAACGTATCCGGCAAAAAAGTCCTCGTTCGCGTTGACTTCAACGTACCGCTGGACGGCGACAAAAAAATTACGGACGACACTCGTATCGTAAAGGCGGTACCGACGATCCAATATCTGCTGGAGCAGGGAGCTGCCGTTATCCTGATGTCTCA
>CALIGP010000271.1 GCA_938021455.1 uncultured Lewinella sp.
CCGTGCTGCCTTGCATCCCGGCGATCTCCCGAATGCTGAAACCATTGATTTCGAACAGGATGACGGCATTGCGCTGCTTCTCCGGCAGGCGATTCAGGGCACGATAAAGCGCTTCTACGTCCAACAGGATCTCGGCCGAAACACCTTTGGAGCGAAGCCGTTCTAAACTCTGCTCTTCCGGGTTCTCCGCTTTGAACCTGCGTGCGCGCCCCAAAGAAATACTGCGGTTGCGCGCTGCCCGGATCATGTAGTGCAGCAGTTTCCCCTCCCCGATGCCATCAAAATGCTGGAAGGTGGAAAGCATCACGTCTTGCACCAGGTCGCGTACGTCACATTTCCCAAAAGCCACCGTCGTGCAGTAGCGCAGGAAGGCGTCGTGGCAATCGGCGTAAGCCGCGAGGAATATGGTCTGTTTTTGGGTTGGCACGGTAGCGTAAAATAAGGTTGTATAGCCCGATAGTCGCACGAGTCCGCAAAAGGTAACATACGGCATGAAAAAAATCCCGGACCGCGAATAGCGGACCGGGAAAGACTTCACCAAACTTCTTCTTTAGGAGGTAGCGAAAACTACTCCCCAAATACCTCCAGCCCCGGATAGAAAGTCCCCCAGCTAAACCAGTAGCCCATCATCGCCGTCGGAGCGTTGAGTCGTTGCCCCAAACGTGGCCCCCGGAGATGGCGACCAAAAATGTCCCATTCATTACCTTCCTGATCCACCAAGAGCTCTGTATTGTCGGTGTCAAGGAGGCGGAGGTCAAGCAACGTGCCGTCGGGTAATTCCCGGTCAAAAACGGCCATGGTTTCTGGGTTCTGACTGCCCACCACCACGAGTTCTTTACCGGCAAAACTATCATTGACCAATGACCAACCATTGGGGCTGAAACTATCGAACCGATAAGCTTTGGCTTCTCCGTCAATGATGACGCCCATTACCCTCTCTTTATTCGGTAGTCGGCTGTCAGGGTTGTCGATGGGGAAGATTAAGCTGTTGTCATTTGTCCGGTAATCACCGTAAGGGTAAGAGGTGTAGTTCCTGCTCAACCCCGTCTGGTCACTGACTACCGTGGCGTTCGGGAATAGTTCTGACACATCTTTCCAGCGGACCTCCACCAGATTAGTTGTTGTTGGCATTTCTCCTGCTCGCTGACCATTGACACATTCCATGCGCTGTTGAGACCAGTTGCTACCGGTCTTCCGGTCATAAGGGATAATGTTCGTGTTGTACAGCAGGCCGGAAACGCCAAAGGAGGTGGTCTCGTTGCCGAAGGTGCGATCCCAACCGATGCCGGTCCCCGTCAGTGGGCAGTAGACAATGGCCAGGGGATTGTTATCCGCTTCATCATTAATAATCTCGTGCCAATCCAATATGTTGTGGGGGTAGAGTTTTACTTTTCCCAGCCCATCGTCAGCAGCCAGCAAAAGGCTATTGTTCGTAAGGAAGTTAACGGACAACTGATCCGCAAATCGTGCATTGTCGAGGGAGGGAATCCCGTCACAGCCGGGGCCGCCATCAAAAACATTATCTCGGGGGATCAGCCAATCTCCTCCAAAAGAACAGGCGCCGTTGCCGTCCCCCGGGTTTTGAATGCGGGGGTCAAAAATATCATCGTCTCCACCACAAGAAGCGAAAAGAAGAAAGAGAAAAGCGAGTGGGTAAATGGATAGTTTCATGCTGCGTTATTGTTTTGCGGATAGTTGGAAGAGAAAGCCCGTGTTGAGTCGAAGCGTTGGGGCTACCTGAGTGCCGGTTACTTTGGTGTAAACGGGAAGGTCAGCAGCCAGTTGCCAGCTCAGGGAGGAGGAAATGGTTAGGCCAATGGAGGGTTGCAAGAAAAGGAAATCCCCTCCGGTACTGGGCGTTATTTCTCCGTTCGTGCGGTCCCCTTCGGCGTGGCGAAAGAGTAGACTTAGTCCGGGATTCACCAAGCGGTCAAAGAGTAATAACTGATCGCTTGCACCCAGCGTAAGTTGGGTTTCCTTGCCGAATTGGTAAGACTGCGCCTGCCGGACCATCGTCACCGGGTTGTCGAAAGCGAGGTAGTCGTCATTGATTCCTCGCCGCCGGTGTACCGCCGTCAGGAAAATACTGAGTGACGGCCTCAAGGCTAGTTGGTAGCTGACACGGTTCCAGAGAATAACGTCCCAGGCCTTACTGCCGGGCTGTAGGTCTGCATTATAGGTGAAGCCAAACTCATTCTCCCGGTCTGCCGCTCCGTTAGGGAGCTTGACGCCTACTCCGCTGGCCCATTGCCAGCGTCGGCCGAAGTCCGGCTGTAGCCATTGGTAACGCAATAGGGCCACGGCGTCTCCCAGACCGTTGGTTACGTCCGTTGAGGAATTAGCCCGCATGATGATTCGCTCTTGGCGAATGTAGGGCAGGAGAACATCGATGGACCACCGATCAGTAATGGCGTAACTACTTTCCAGAAGAATGGTCTGGGTATTTCGGATGCGGCTACCGTCGTTCAACGCTTCGCTTCCGGTAAACAAACTTCGTAGCCGATTCAGATCGTAGCTGATGCCGACTTGTAACTGCCCCGCCTCACCAGCCGGCAAACCCAGGTTGCCAGCCAGTGGCACCCCGCCAGAACAACAGGTTTGGGCGCTTGCTGCCTGCCCCATAAAGAGCAACAGGGCGAGCCCGCACAAGCGCAGATAAATTAGTAGTGACTGATTTACTTTGACCATTTCGTTCCAAAGAAACGGGCTTTAAAGCCCGCATGAAACCCATGAAATGTCGCCAAACGATATCGCGCTACCTTTCTGAAAGTAATCTTCCTTTAGTGTCAAACTACGGACAGTCGTACGGGAGTCTATTTTCCCGCCAACGCGCCCATCTGATGTACCAGACTCAACTTTGAGGGATCCCATTTTCCTTCCTGTACCTGGGCAACGATGTGATTGACGATGTCCATAATACCAATGTCAGCGGGGTTCTCGCCCAGCTCCATCCGGCTCTGGTAAAGGTTGCCAATTTCGAGGGTAAGGAAGCCCGAAACGGCTGCCTGGGTTGCGCTGCCCAGAAACATCTTGAGCGGGCTGATAGAGTCGGCGAGCATACTGGCCATCTCCGAAAGAATACGGCCGCCCAGTGCGGTAACTCCAGTCGTGATGGCCGTGCGTAACAGCTGATCGTCGATGTCGAAGCCGTAAACGTCGGCCATGTCTTTAATCATCTTCGTTTGTACTGCCGTGGCAGCAACAACGTCAAGACCAAAATTGGGGATTAAGCCCGTCACGGTACCGAAGAGCGTGTAGCGGCGGATGATAGCGTTGGCTTCTTGGCGCTTCGCTTCCAGCTCTGGTGTCATGACGTGCTTGGCTACTTCTACGGCTTTGTCGCTGGCAAGGGCGGCGGCCTCTTGTAGGGTCTTCTTAGCGGTTGGCATTTCTTCTCAATTTAAGTTCTTTATTGGAACGCCGGAAAGGGGAGCGATTGTTCGCGGGGGGCTCAAACCTCCTCGGCCTGGAATATAAGCCCAAGGGCTAACGAAGAGACAAGCGACTGCATCAGGGTTTTCGACTAAAGTCGATGCTGTCTTACGAAGCTCTCCGAGCTAATCCCTCTTTGACGCGCGGCAGCCCAAAATACCAAAGCACCAAAATACCAAAATACCAATCTACTCCCCCTTCTGATCCAACAACAAACTGGCCAACTCATCACTAATGATGGTGATCTTTCCCGTGGCTTCGTCCACTTCAATCTGCCCGCTGCGGAAGTGATCCTTGGTGCAGGTGACAGAAAGACCTCCGTGGCCCGCCCGCAGGTAGAACTGTTTGCGCAAGCTGCGTTTGTCTACCCGGAAACCTTCGTCTAGGCTGCCATCACTTTCGGCGAGCATATCCTGCAGCGGCTTCTCGTTTCCGTAGAAGAACTCGTCGAATTCTTTGACACGGATCGTTTGTTGCGGCTGTTTGGCCGCATACTTCACCAGGGCTTTCTCGAACTCCCCTTCGTTCATGGCGTAGCCGGTGTCTTTGTCCTTCGGGACGGGTAGCTCTTCCACCATTTCAAGGAAACTGTGGGTGAGTTCTGCGCTGGTCTCCGGTCGGTCCAGACCAACCCAGTCGGTAAAATACTGGCTGATGCTGCTTTGCGTTCGGGCGTGGCGAATCATCTGCACGGTTCGCCCTTTTCCGGATAACAGCCGGACGGCCATGGCCATATGATCTACGTCCAGGTACTGAGTAGTCGTTAGCTTCAGGGCTTCTGATTCTTCGTCGTTGACAAAGAGCATCCCCGGCGTCTCGCGAATCAGGTAAATGCCGAGCATTCGTTGTTCCTCCATGGTGTAATCAGCGTAGAGGAGGTAGCCTCCTTTCGCGCCAATTACCCCCTGCAGACTCTGCCGTAACACCTTCATGGTGTCGTTGCTGAAGGTGATGAAGTGACTGCGGTCGCGACCCTCCATGAGCCACTGCTGGTAGTAGGCGGGAAAAAGACTCTCGTCGGGCTCAGACAAGAAGCCCTGCAGCAGGTCATTCTTACGCTCAAAGATTTGGTCGAGCCGGGCAATCAGTTCAATGGAATCCTCGGTGATCGGCAGCGGTTCTTTGCTCAGAATGAGCTCCGCTTCGGCCATCTCGGGCTGTTTCTTCAGCTCGTGAACGATGAGGTTATGTACGATCAGATTATCCATAAAGAGGGAGGTTACTCGGACGCTTGAAGGTCGCTCCGCGACGCTTCAAGGTCCTTTTGAGAGTCTTAAGCGGTCCTCGAAGCGTCCTGGAAGAACCTTCGAGCGTCCGCGTTTCAGCGTGTTCGTATCGGGCCAAATTGGCGATTGCCCGGGGAACTACGCCGAAAGTACGGCTTCGGCGAGTTTAATCAGCATGGCTCTGCGGGCTTCGGCGTCAAAAGGAGCTTCGAAGCCGGCTTTTGGCAGGGCAGAAAACTTGACACGGAAGGCTTTTCCTGCTGTGACGGAAAGGATGCGACCGTCGTTCATCATGCGGGCTTTATACTCCCCGATCATCAATGCATCTTTGCCTTTTGCCCCAGCGACTTCGTCTACGATGCTCTGTTTTTCGGTTGTGCCTTCTGGCATGTCAACAACGAGGGCGGCGGTCCATCCCGTGGCCTGCAGGTTGTACTGACAGGTATGGAAACTGCCGGGCGCGCGCGAACCCGCCATGGGGATTTGTACGCCCTTGTCGAATAAAGACAATACCTCCGCTTCGGTCAGGTAAACACAGACGGGCGGTGGTGGGGCCACCTGACTCAATCGCTCCGTGTTTTCAGCTTCCGATTTAGCGGCTACTTCTTCGGCGGTTTCAATGGTCGTATTGCTGTCCGTTGCATCGCCGCCACAGGCAAAGAGGAAGAGACCCAGCAGGGAGAGGAAGAGTACTTTTTGCATTCGTGTCAGGTTTTGCGCAAAAGTACGGTTTTGGGCGCGGACGCGGGTGCAGAGGAATGTTTTTGAAAAGCAGTGGGTAAGCCGTCGGCCCGACTCCCGTAGGGTCGGTCCACCGGCTGGAGGAGGACGGCCCGCGAGCGGGGTAGTGGAGGCTGCTGCGCAGGTACGGATTTTTAGCGCGGAGTCCGCCGAGAGGAGGAGAGAGCGGGGAGGTAAGGTAGGTCTTCGCCCAACTCTAAAGGAGCGCGTTAGGGCCGTTCACGCGTAGAGTGACGTGGTGACCGGGCTACTTCAGAATCACCAGCTTCTGCAAATCGCTATTAACCACCGTCACGCCGTCACCCCGCAGGCGAACCTGATAGAGATATACCCCACGGGCGAGCTGGTCTCCGTAGTCATCGAGCCCATCCCATTCGATGCAGTCGTCACGACGGACGGTGCCATCGCTAAAGGCGTAGGGCCGCGTCAGGGTCTTTACCAAGCGGCCAGTAACGGTGTATATCTGCACAATGGCTTCCACCTCCTGCCCAACCAACGTATGGTCGAACTGAAAGCAAGTCCGGTCCGTAAACGGATTCGGATAGTTGAAGATGCGACGGATCGCATCCGCTCCATCCGCTGCGACGACAAATTCCGTCTTGCCCTGGGCGGAGTTATTGGCTACATCCCACGCACGTACACTAACGGTGTGCAAACCCGGCTCCAGATCGAAGAGCGGAAACCGAACTTTCCCACTGCGGAAATCGTCCGCATTGGCTTCGTAATAATCGTTGAGTACAATGGCGTTGCGGGTGTCTTCGTCCAGCACCGCTTCCAGATCGTGTCCGATGCTGTTGCCCGTAACGTTGATGCCAAGGTCGTCGGTTAGATTGACGAGTAGAATGGGATCTTCGGAGGTCTCTCCTCCGGAAATGAAGTCCTCGTTGTCCATAAAGACTTCCACTGTCGGGCCTTCATCGTCGTTGATGATCTCGTCGCTGGTGCCACCAATGATGAGTTGGTCGTAAAAGCCCGCTGCATCGGTAAACTGGCTCGGATCTTCGGCGTAGTAGCTGATTTTACCCGCGCCGAAGGCGTAGTTGATGTCTCGGGGTACCACGAACTCAAAAGTGAATTTGCCCGCCGTTACTGTAGCACGGCCACGGAAAATTATGTTCCGTTGTACGGAAATGGGAATCTCCGGGCTGCCAGGATCCTGTGCCAGCGTGGTCTTCTCCTGGGGCTTATCATAAATGGTTGGGAAGATCTGGCCGTTGAAGTTTTCCAGCAAACTACCGTCCAGATCCGTCACTTCACCACTGATTTTCATTTTCTGCAGGGCACGTACGGTGTCTTGTCGTTCTTCGCTGACGGGTAGGTCATCAATCATCGTCGTCCGAACGGAGTGGCGAGGTAGGGCGATGGTCATGGCCGGGTCACCCAGCAGGGTGAACTTACGGGCGTTCTCCGTCTGGTCGTTCAGTGTGGTGGCGGTGCTCGGACGGGAAATGTCGTTCTTGGCAATCCGGATGATGTCACCGAGCGTTCGCCATTCCCCATCGGGCCGGTCTAGCATGGCCTGAACGGTGTTGTTCGTCAGGGTGAAGTTGCGGGTGGCGAATACGGGCCGGGTGGTAGTCAGCAGTGCCGCAGCCCCGCCATTGGGTGTTAGTAAGGCCTCTTCTCCGGCGGAGACGAAAGCGGCGTCGTCGTAGTTGGAAAAAGTACAGGTGGCCGTGATGAATACCGGTGGTTGGATGGGATCGATATCGTTGGCCGGTTTAGTCCAGTTTCTGATTTGGGGGATGTCCAGCACTCGTTCCTGTCCCCAGCCACGTGGACCACCGTGGCCCAGGTAAGTAACGGCCAGTGCGCCCCTAAAAATGGCGCGGTCAAGGCCTTCGGTAATATCCGGAAAGCGGTCTCCGGCGGAGAGACTCTGTTGGGGGAAAAGGTCGAAGTAGAGTTTGTCGAAGTTTAAGTCGGGTTTACGGGCTTCCACGGCGTTGGCGACACGATTAACGTCGATGGTGTGTCGGCCGCCGTCTTCGTCGTCTCCCACGAAGGCCATACGGGTACGCCAGTCTCCCAGAGTGCTGGGGTCAGTGTCATAACGGACGAGTTTGGCGACCACTTGGGTGGCTTCGTCGGCTGTTTTTACCGGTAAGCGCCCAACGGCTACATTTAGATCTGGCTCCAGGGGCTGGTTATTGCTGGCGGCGCCGAAGATGCCGAAGAAATCGTCGGCAGGAAAGCTACCGACCTCCGTTAATTCCCCGTCGTGCTCATAGACGGGGATGAAAGTGGTACCTAGTTCAAGAACGTTGCGGTGATCAAAACTTCCGTCGCCGAACAAGAGCATAAACCGAAGGCCCGGGTCTCGTTCGTAAACCATTCGGGCGAAATTGCGGATGGAAGCGGCATCTTCCCGCCCGCTGCTGAATTCATTATATATCTGCTCCGTGGTCACCAGCTCCACCGTTAGGCCGTTGTGCGTCCGCCGGTGTTCCGCCAGTGCATCTGCCTGGGTGAGAAATTCAGGATGGGTGATGATTATCATCTCCGCGCTATTGATGGCGTGCAGGTTCTGGGCTTCCACTCGTTTGCCGCTAATGGGCTCCAAAAGCGCCGCTCCGCTGCGGAAAGCGACGTATTCGAAGGCCTGGCCTCCGGCCGCTGCGGAGAAGCTGCCTCCGTTAACGGCGGGCTGACGGATATCTGCTCCATCGATACGCCATACCCGGCCATCAGCGGGGAACTCGCTCATCCTGAAAGAGACAGTGACCTGATCCCGACTACGGGTGTCCCGGAAGTTGAATTGCTCCAGCCCGGAAAAGGACAGCCGGCGGCGTGCACGTAGCTGGATCCAGTCAAGCCAGGCTTCGGAGGTGCCGGAATTGGCCGGGATGGGATAGTCTACGAGAACGTTAACGACGGGGTCATTCAGGATTATGTTACTGCTCACCGTTGCGGGGGAAGCTGCATTACGCTGTTCCTGCTGCCCGATACTGGTGCGGCTGGCAGTGCTACTCTGTAGTTGCTCACCATTTACTTCGAGGAAAAACCGACTGGTGGCGTCCGTGCGGAGGGCCATGCGGGCACGCACCACGGCGGTTTCTCCGGCTACCAGATCCGGAACCCGGAATAGGGCAGGGTAGTTTTTCTCCCGGGAGATCTTGAAGAACTCTCCCCACCAACTCTGGCCTGATCCGTGCGAATTTCCACCCAACTCGTGCAGAATATTGAATTGGTCTTCTTCAAAATGATAGAAAGCGTCGTAGCTATCGGTGGCCTGGCCGCCGCCCGCTGAAGGGAGTTCCGTTACCCGCCGGCCCTGCGCACCACCTATCCGAAGGAAGTAGGTATTGCTGGTGGCGTAGATGTTTTTCTCGTAGAAGAAACGATCCTGGTCCTCGTCATAGCGTAGCAGGTCAGGCCCGTTAGCATGGAAAAGGATAAAGTCTCCGCCATCAAAATTACCGTCACTTTCGCCCTCAATGGTAATGGCCATTTCGGTAAGATCGTCCGGCGGTGTCTCGTTAACGGTTTCGGGTAGTTTGCCGGCGAAGGGCTGTCCGTATAGCGCAATGTTACGTGGATTGACACCGTCGAGATTAGCGCCTAGTTTGTCGGTCAGGAAGGCTCGGGTAATTTTATGCACACCGGGTTGGTCTACCGTAATACGGAACCAGTTCCCTTCGCGGAGAACAGAGGTAGTGGCAAAGGTCATCCGTGGCCGTGCGGCTGCGCCGGTGGGGACGAGGCGGATCTCCAACTCCGTGAGCCGCTCCGCTCCGTTGGGGGTTTGGATGATGGCGGGGGCGGTAACCTTGCCCAGCCAGCCTTCGGGCTGGCGACTGACACTGACCGTGAAGCGGAAATCTGTTGGTAACTCCGCCGCGCCACGCGGCACCCGTACGGGTTCAAAAACACTGCTGATGACCTCGACGGTATAGTCCCGTCCGGGCTCCGCCCTAAAGGTTCGGAGGTAAGTTGGAGTAGGGGAAACTTCCTTTGCACCTGCGTTCGCGCCCTCTTCTCCCATCCGTTGAAACGTGAATTCTACAAATCGAACACCCTCTGCTTCCACGAGCAGGGGCTCTTCCCAAACGAGCTGGTCCTTCCACTGAAACTGAGCGGAAAGCATTAGGGAAAAACAGCAGAAGAACAGAAGAAGGGCAAACTGGCGCATAGATATATAATCAGGGGGTACTCGTAAGATACATAGGGTAGGACAAAACGTTGTTTCACGGACGTTAATTATTGAGGGAAGGCCCCCGGCTGTCGGTTCGACGACGAGCACCCCGCAATTTAACATCCTAAATTTGGGGAAGGCAGACTATAGGATTAGCTTTAGGCATCTTGAGTGAGGAGTATTCCGGCTTAAGAGCATACCCTTTGGGCAGATTCTTCGTTAAATAAGACCTGCTTCTCCAGATACGAGCCGATGAATTACCGCTACCCTTTATTAACGCTTCTCTTTTTAGCCCTGTTATTCCCATTGGGAGCACAGGATGCTGTTTTCTCCCAGTTTTATGCTGCACCGCTGCGATTAAATCCAGCACTTGCGGGAATTGGTACGGCTCCCAGAATCACCGTGAACTACCGGGCGCAACACACCAGCTACCCGAGTGCTTTTACCACAATGGCGGCAAGTTATGAACAGCCCATCGAAGGAACACCCTCAAGCTTTGGCATTCGGATGATGACGGATAAACAGCTGGAAGGGGCCTATAAGAACACAGAAGTAGCGCTGGTGTATAGTTATGACGTACAAGTAAATGATTACCTAGGAGCCCGCCTTGGACTGGCAGCGGGTATTCTCAGTACGGCCATTGATTTTAACAGCCTGACCTTCGGAGATGTGCTTGACCCACTGATCGGAGCAGATGGGGTAACGATGGAGTCTTTGGTGGGCGCTTCCAAAACCTCCGCTGACTTTGGCGCGGGCATTGTACTATACGGTAAGAACTACTACGGGGGTATCAGCTTCGAGCATATGAACCGGCCAGATGAAAGCCTGATCGAACTCAATGATAACCTCTACGCCGGTAGGCCGCAGCTAATAAAAGTGACGGGTGGTGCGCAACTCAATGTACGCCGATACAGTAATCGCCGTCGCCCAAGCTACATTACGCCTAACTTCCTCTATGCCGCTCAGGCTAACCTACGGCAGCTAAATCTTGGCGCCTACTTTGGGTATGGCCCCGTTGCTTTAGGTGCCTGGTATCGGCATGCCTTTGAAAACGCGGATGGATTTATTGCCGCCGTAAGCTTCCGGCAAGATGTGCTGAAAGTTGGTTTCAGCTATGATGCCGTTGTCTCCGATCTACGGAATGTTCCTGGCGGACTCGGCTCTACCTTCGAAGTTAGTGTCACTATTGACTTTGCCGCTAGCAAAGAACTACAAAGACGACGGAAAGCAGATCGTTATAACGATTGTTTTGGGATGTTTAGATAAAACAAATGTTGAATTTGTTTATTTAAATAAACAAATAAAAACATAGTTTTGTCAATCATTAATTTGGTTAAAGAGTGCAGTTTTTAGGCGTTTTCCACATCAAAATACCCAAATAGAGTATATTGTTGATAACTTTTTTCATGCATTCTTTCCTAACGGAGGGGCAATATTATACATTCGCATTACTGAACGGACTGGATTAAGCCCCTGAGGTTCATGGGAATAAGACAACGGCTAGCCTTGAGAGAAATACCAACAGATTATTATTTAGATATGAAGTTTTATGCCGTTGTGATTTTTGGACTAAGAAATACTTTATGAGACGCGAAAAATTCGTCTTTAATCAGCAATCGCTGCAATACGACCGCGTAGTAGAACCACTGCGGTACACCATTCTCCGAATTTTTGGTTTTTGTTGTGCTGCCATGGTTTCCGCCGTGTTGATGTTGCTGGTTGTTCACCGCTACTTCCCCAGCCCGAGTGAACAACTGCTGATGCAGGAGAATGACATTCTCCGTAGTCAAATATCCAGTACGAATGACGAGCTGGAAAGCCTGGCTTCTGTGTTGGATAATATTCAAGATCGAGATGCTGGTGCCTACCGTATCATGTTCGGTATGGAACCCATCGATGAAGATGTTTGGCAAGGCGGCCGTGGTGGTCATGATGCCTACGAGAACTTACGAGCACTGCCCAACAGTGGAGAGCATATGGCTTCTCTGCGCCAACGGGTAGATCAATTCCGTCACCAACTGGACCTCCAGAGCCGGTCTCTTGATGAGATCACTGGTATGGCGAAGGACAAAGAAAAAATGCTGGCCTCCATTCCCAGTATCAAGCCCATCCGTAGCGACCGCTACAGCCGGAAAATCGAAAACCTGTCAGGTTTCGGTTATCGGATTCACCCCATCTTGAAGGTGAACAAGATGCACTACGGCATCGACTTCAACTGTGCAGCGGGTACACCCATCCAGGCTTCTGGCAACGGAACGGTAAAGTGGGCCGGTAAGCGAGGCCACTACGGTAATTGCGTGATCATCGATCACGGCTACGGTTACGAGAGCCTCTACGGGCACATGAGCGAGATTGACCCCGACGTAAAGCGCGGCAAAGAAATCAAGCGTGGCGTTACCATTGGTAAAGTAGGCAGCACCGGACTAAGTACCGGTGACCACCTCCACTACGAAATTCATAAGGATGGTGTTCGCATCGATCCCATCCAGTACTGTTACGACGGACTGAGTACGGAAGAGTACGCTGCCCTGGTGCAGGCTTCCCAGCAGTCTAACATGAGTTTCGACTCACACTAAGAAGCATTTCAGACTACGATAAAATCACACTCAAAACATTCGGGAACGGCTTCGCTTCGGCGGGGCCGTTCTTTTTTTGAGTAAGGGGATTAGAATGACAGGATGAGAGGATTATAGAATGGCCCCGGGAGAGTTGGATTTTTAGGATTAAGGCTAGGGTTCGCAGGATTCACCAGCCCGTATGATTCCTCCGGCAGTCTCTCCTCCAACTCCTGTCCTCCTCCCGCTCCTCCGGAAAATGCCCGTCGCGTAGCTACCTGAAATCAGCTTTCATCCGCGTGTTAGCGGTCGTTTAAAAAGGCCCCGAGTTAGAGGGGGTAAAAGATTGAGGCTACACCCCACTCGGACGCTTGCAGGTCGCTTCGCGACGCTACAAGGTACTGGCAACCCGACTCAAGGGACCTCTTAGCGTCCTGAAAGGACCTGAGAGAGCGCCAGTGTTATCTTTTTGCACTCTAGCCCCGAGTTGCATTCTTTCCGAATTTTAGCGATTGAGCTGTCGCAAAATCTTCGTCCCCCGGCTCCGGAACCCCGGCGTCGTCCCTTCCGCGATCGTGATTTCGATCAGGCCCCGGAGTTCGTCTTTCAGTTCCGGGAAAACCTCCGAAAAATTGGCCACGATCTGCATACCGTAAACCCGGATGGCGACGGGCTCCGTCGGGCTTTCGAAGAGCCGGAAGGCGAGGTCCAGGATTTCTCCCTGGTCTTCTTCCTCAATGGAGGAAAGAGGAAGTTCTGAGAAATACCGCAACACGTTGCGTTTAACGGCGTCATGCAGAGGAGCGTTACCCGAGGCGATCATTTCTTTATGCCAGGGAGAGAGCCATGTGGGCTGAAGGCGGCCCAGATCGCCAACTACCATGGCCAGACGCTGGACGACGCGGTATTCTTCCCCGAGGAAAAGCTTCATCAACGGCTTTACGCGCCGTTTGTCTTCCAGTACGTAGTGCAGGACCCGGTCTGCGTTAGCACGGGAGTGTTCGGCTAGAATCTGTTCGCGGATGTTCATGTCTTCTTATTCGAAGAAGCTATCGTACCCCGTGCCGCCTTTGCCTCTGGTCTGGATATCTTTTTCCCGCTTGGGAATGGAATCCAGGTCAAGGTTTTCGCTTGCTGCGGAAGATTTGTGGGAGATGCCGTCGGCTTCAATGTGGCCACCAGCCAGCATGAGCTCACTTTTGCGTTCCCATTCTTCGAGCATACGCAGGCCCTCGTCGGCAAAAACACCGTTTTGCAGATCAACGGAAGACATAAAGTCGTTCGATAGTTCCATCATCCGTTCCATTTCGCCGACTTTGTTGGCGACGTCTTCGGCGATGTTCTCCATCGCGGCGTCAAACATAGCCCGCTGGTCGGGGTTACCGTTAATGACGGACATGGCCGAAGACATGGCACCATGGCTGGCGCGAATGGTCTTGCGCTCCATGATCTTCAGCTCGACCTGGTCGCGGGTGTCTTCGAGCAGAACTTCGGAGTTCTGATGCATCCGATCCAAGACGCGGTAGAGTACGTCCATCTTCGCCAACAACACATTGTACTTCTCATTACTTTCCTTCAGGCGGGCGGCCCGGCGGCTGCTCAGAATCATTTGTTGCTTCTTGCCGCGCTCCTTGGCGAGTTTGGCCAGCTTGAGCTGCTTGCCGATTTCGGACTCATTCGTTTCTACCAACGTTTTTAGGTGGCGAACCTGCCCGCGGAGTTTGCCGATCTGCTTACGCATTTCGGTGAGGTTACCTTCCAGTTCCTCGATGTAGCTCTTCAGAATGCCGATGGGGTCGATGTTGACAAATAAGCCGGTCAGGCTACGCATCGCACTCTTGTACATATAACCGAACAAGGCGCGGGTGCGCGGGTCGAGAACCGCAAAAAGAATCATCCCCAGCACTGCCAGTGAAACGACTATACCAATGGTAGTGGTGATGAATGGCAGGATCACGCCCCACAAAGAGGAGACCAAAAAGGCTCCACCCGCCAGTAAGGCCACCAGGAAAAGCAGGCCGGTGACGCCTTCAGGGCGTTTCCAGAAAGATTTTGTGCTTGCTCCGTCGGAGGGAAATTCGGCCATCAGTTTCGTTTTAGCGGAAGGGACTAAGATAACGGTTGGAAAGGGGAGAGGTTTTAGCAGTCACTGAAAACCATGTTTATCAGGTGAAAAAGTCAATCAACATGAGTCATCCCTAATTTCTGGGCGAGATGACCATGTATCCTGACAAAGAATAGAATTTTTAGCAATCAGCGGACAGCATTCAGGCAAAACGGCTCTGAATGCTGTCCGCTGATTGCTTTTTTATACCAAACCAACTGGGGCCATGGGAGAACACACCGTAGATGTTGCCCAAACTCCGGGATGACTCATGTTGTCTCGTAACCCGCACCCTGCAACCCGCAACGCACCCTGCACCCTGTAACTTGATAACTACCCCAAAACCCGCGTAATGTCCGTCACATCCTGCCGGATAGCAGTGGTGATCACGTCCAGCGCGTCGTCGAAACCTTTTTGGTTCTGACTGGCTTTGTTTTTGGCGGTACTAATGAGTTCGTCGGCAGAATCGATGCGTGCTTTTGCTTTTTCTACTTCCGCTTTCAGCTGTTCAATTTTAGCTTCCCAGTTAGCAATTTTTTTCTTCAGTTCACCGGTTTCTTTGGCTTTGCCCTCGACGTTGCTCATCAAGTGCTTCTCCATGGAGTTCATGAACTTAGACTTCTCATCTTGCAACACTTCCGTGTAGTATCTCGCGGTCTTTACCAGTTTTTCGAGCGTAAGCCCAGCGGTAGAACCCGTGGCGAAAGCGGCTTTTAGCGCTGTATCATGATCCATGCCAATCTCCATCAGCTTGGCTACGGACTGTTTAAATTCCAGGTAGTCAAAGCCCTCGAGATTTTTATCTTCCAGGGCTTTCATTAATACGTTAGCAAAGCGATCATCATCTTGAGACATAGTATCAAAGGCTTTAGCGAGTTTAGACATAGTAGTTTCTGTTCGTAGAAAACGCTAAAGTAACGAATGCGTTGCGCATCTGGTTTGCCTTTGGACGGATGAAGGCGTTTTGTCGACAGGCCACCCGCTTGAAACGCTGTCTGCTGATGAGTATTGACGGGGCGTATTGTTGTTTGGGCGCTACCGCAGGTGCAATGAAGGTTGAAAAAGCAAGACCAAACACACTGCTCCTTATGAAAACCCTGCACCTGCGGACTCCGCTGCGCCTCCATTACACCTTCCTGCTCCACCCCCGCCACCAGCTAGTTACACGAATGGAAGCCGTGCTCGTCAATTAAGAGTAGCTTAGAATAGCAATGGTGCAATAAAAGTGGTGTTTTTTTGTCACGAAAGAAACAGCCTAGGCTTTTAAGAGTAATTAAACGTACTAACTCGCCAATGCAAGCCTTCCGCTCCATGAACACTGAAGAGGTTTCTCCCCTTCGCATTTGCGAATCAGCGGCCAAAAATTTTGGCCTTACGCAGAAAGAATTTTCCGAGATGCTGCTGCTGCTTAAGGACGGAGATAACCGCCTCTTCGAGCGAATCTTTCTGCAGCACTTTAAAGAGTCCGTCGATTATCTTCGTCGACGAGACGGTGCCAGCCAGGAAGATGCTTATGATGCGGTTATGAGCACTTTGCTGAAATTTCGGAGCTTGCTGTTGCGTGGGAAGGTTCAATACGGTAACCTGCGCTATTTATTTACCCGAATGGCCCGGCAAGATTACCAAAGAAGCCTGCGAAGGCAATCCAGGTTCACCGGTAGTGAGGAAGGACCACCGGATTTGATGGATGAAACAGGCCAACTGTTTGACGAAGAAACCCATGAACTGTTATCCCGGGCTTTTAGTTCTCTTGGCAAGGATTGTCGGGAATTGTTACGGGCTTTTTACCATCGTCATCGCAGCCTCAGAGAGCTAGCGGAGGAAGCAGAACGTTCCGCTCCGGCCGTCCGCAAGCAAAAAAGTCGCTGCGTTGCTACTCTTAGGGACTATTTTTACAGAATCAGCTAGACATTATTTAGGCATGACTACGACCAACAAATTCAAAGATCCCAATCTGACCGAAGAAGAACAAGATGCCATCATCGGCAGCTTTGTACGCCAGCGGGAAGATACGAAGCTGAAAAAACGCTGGACCGAAAAACTGGCAAAAGAGCACAATCTTAACCGGGAAGTAACCTCTCGTCGAAATCCGGCTAAAATCCGGAAAATCTCTTTCTTATTGCTTTCCGCCGCGGCTGCATTGCTATTCTTAATTGTCTTCTTGCCCAGCCTGATGATGGAGGATGGTAATGCCTTGCTGGCAGATAACCTATCCGAAATTACCCTAAATGGAAGCCGTAGTGCTGCGGCTACAGAAGACCCCACATCTGTTGAAATACTGCGCATACAGTTCCGCGATAACTTCCAGGCTGGAGACTTTGCTGCTGCTGCAAAATTGGGGGAACAGTTGATCGCCCTTCCTGCGGTAACGGATAACGATCGCTTAAACCTCGGCTTTGCTTACCTCCGGGCTTCGCAATTTTCTGAAGCCGAAAAAACCTTTCGTGGGCTACTTGCTGTGAACTCCGAATTCGCCTCAGAAGCCAGGTATTATTTGGGGGGAACGCTCCTCGCTGCCGGAGATACCGAAGCAGGCCTGGACGAACTGCGGAAGATTAATGCAGCAGACGGCGGACGATTGCTTGAAAGCGCAAAAGAGCTGCTGGACGCCAACTGGAAATAACGAATACGAAAAATTGCCGTGCACAGATTACCTTTGGCGCGTGGCGTTGGAACAACAAAAAAACTTTGGCTTGACGGAGTCCGCTTTCGCGGAGCTCAAAGAGCAGCTCTTAGAGGGAAGCGAAAAGCTTTTTGAACACATCTTTTTGGTGCATTTCAAAGACTGCCAGCAATATGTTATGCAGCAAGATGACGCCCCTTACGAAGTCGCCTACGATGCAACGATGGATGCCTTTCTCACTTTCCGACAGCGAATAGTAGACGGAAAGGTCGCCTACGGAAATTTGCGTTATTTACTGACGCGGATGGCTCGTCAACATTATTATAAGCGGGCAAAAAAAGAGTCTACCGTGGGGCTCGATCTTGTTTCGGATCCCTCCGTAGCACCAGACGTCAAATTTGAACCTTCGCTTTACGATCTGTTGGGTCGAGGATGGAAAACCCTGACCAAGGAATGTCGGGAACTTCTACGTGCGTTCTATTACCAGGGGCGTGCACTCAAGGATATTGGGGCAGAAACAGGTACGAAACCAGATACGATGCGTAAGAAAAAGCAGCGCTGCCAGGACCAATTGAAGACCGCTTGTTTGGCGAGCACGCAGGGGCAATAAAAGGACGAAGAGCAGCGATGTGCTGGCTTAGCCTCCTTGCTTTTAAAAAACCTTTGCTTGCACCTGCGGTCCCGCGCCGCTTCCTTTTAGTTGGTAGATCATAAAGTGGTAATTTCTACCGTCTACAGTACTACCGACTACCGTCTATAACCTGCCCGCGCCAGCGAACCACCCCATACAGTGCGGCCATACCCACCAGCATCAGCAGCATACAGAGAGCCCAGCCACCGCCCAGCATGGAGGCCAGGAAGCCGAGGACCAGCGCTACTACTCCGACGGTAAGTGCATAGGGCAACTGTGTACTTACGTGATCGATGTG
>CALIGP010000272.1 GCA_938021455.1 uncultured Lewinella sp.
GTCAATTTTGGCAATGGTAGAGCTAAAACCGCTGGGTAGTACGGTTACTTTGTCGCCTTTTTTCCAGACGCCACCAGCAATACGACCAGCGTACCCACGGTAGTCATGGTACTCGTCGCTGTATGGACGGATGACGGTCTGTACGGGGAAGCGACAGTCAATAAAGTTATTGTCGGAGCCGATATGAACATTCTCCAGGGAGTAGAGCAGGGTAGAGCCGCCATACCAGTCCATGTTCGTACTTTCTTCCACTACGTTATCTCCGAGGAGAGCAGACATGGGGATGAAGTCAATGTCTTTGACGTCTAGTCGGTGGCTAAAGGCCTGGAAATCTTCCTTGATCTTATTGTAAGCATCTTCCTTGAAGTCCACAAGGTCCATCTTATTAATACAGACGATCAGGTGAGGAATCTGCAGCAGACTGGCGATGAAACAGTGGCGGCGGGTCTGTTCTACGACACCATGGCGGGCGTCGATGAGAATCAAAGCAACATTGGCCGTACTGGCGCCAGTTACCATATTACGGGTATACTGGATGTGGCCGGGGGTATCGGCGATGATGAACTTCCGCTTCGGGGTAGCGAAGTAGCGGTAAGCCACGTCGATCGTGATGCCTTGTTCGCGCTCGGCCTTCAGCCCGTCGGTGAGCAGGGCGAGGTTGACGCCTTCCTCTCCACGCTTGGAGCTGGTTTGGGCAATTTGCTCGTACTGGTCTTCAAAAATGGACTTTGAATCGTAGAGCAGACGGCCGATGAGGGTTGATTTTCCATCGTCGACGGAGCCGGCGGTGGTGAAGCGGAGTAATTCCGTATTTTCTATGTGTAGGCTCATTACTGAGTATATTTTGGGGGGTGGGGGAGTGAAGAGGCGCCGGAGCGCAGGTGCAGTGGGAGGTGTACAAGAGCAGTAGGAGACGAAAACGTTTGTGCGATGCCTCCAACGTACGGTAGCCTATCAGGCTACCGTACTACTAGAAGTAACCTGCCTTCTTGCGGTCTTCCATAGCCGTTTCGGAGCGCTTGTCATCGGCGCGTCCTCCTCGTTCGGTCTGGCGAGCCATGGATACTTCGGCGATGATGTCTTCGAGGGTAGACGCCTCGGATTCCCAAACGCCGGTGGTGGTGATATCACCGATTGTACGGCAACGAACCATCATTTTTTCGACCTTTTCTTCTTCCCGAACGGGAATGAGGCCTCCTTCCGTTGCGAGTAGCATACCGTCACGGTGGATGACTTCGCGCTCGTGAGCGAAGTAGAGACTAGGCAACTTAACATTTTCTACGGCGAGGTACTGCCAAACGTCGAGCTCCGTCCAGTTGGAGATGGGGAAAATCCGGAAGTGCTCACCGTAGAGCTTACGACCGTTGAACAGGTTCCATAGCTCGGGGCGCTGGTTCTTGGGGTCCCACTGTCCGAACTCATCGCGGTGGCTGAAGAAGCGCTCTTTGGCGCGGGCTTTCTCTTCGTCCCGGCGGCCACCACCGAGGGCAGCATCATACTTTCCGTCTTCGAGAGACTTCAGCAATACGGCTGTTTGCAGGTAGTTGCGGGTGGCGTTGAAGCCGGTTTCTTCACGGACCATCCCGCTGTCAATGGCATCCTGAACGGAACCTACCACGAGCTTAGCACCGATACGCTCGACCAGAGCGTCACGGTAATCCAGTGCTTCCTGAAAGTTGTGCCCCGTGTCAACGTGCAGCAGCGTGAAGGGAATCTTTGCCGGGTGGAAGGCTTTGACGGCCAGGTGAACCATCAGGATGGAGTCTTTACCACCGCTGAAGAGCAATACGGGGTTTTCAAACTGAGCGGCTACTTCGCGTAAGACGAAGATAGACTCGGATTCTAATTCCCGTAGGTGATTAAGTTGGTAGGTGGAGGACATATTAGATACGTTAGTCTTGAATAGTCAGTTAGACTGTTATTTCTTTTTAGATCGATAGACTGGCGCGGATAGCGTTGACCATCTCTGCAGCAGATTCTTCTACTGTCTGGTTATCGGTTTTGAGGTCGAGGAAGGGATTCTCTGGAGCTTCGTAGGGGCTGTCAATTCCGGTAAAATTTTTGATCTCTCCGGCGCGGGCTTTGGCATAGAGCCCTTTGACATCTCTTGCTTCGCAAACGGCAAGTGGGGTGTTGACAAACACCTCGAGGAAGTCATCCGGACCAATGATTTCGCGGGCCATCGCGCGGATCGCGCGGGTGGGGCTCACGAACGAACACAGCACCTGCGCGCCGGCGGCCGCAAAAAGCTTGGCCGTCTCCGCAATCCTGCGGATGTTCTCTTTTCGGTCTTCAAGGCTGAAACCAAGATCTTCGCAGAGCCCCGTCCGGACGTTGTCTCCGTCGAGCAATACCACTAAGTGGCCAGCTTCGAAAAGCTCGCGTTCCACGGCCGCAGCAATGGTGCTTTTGCCACTACCGGAGAGGCCCGTAAGCCAGATCACACCAGCTTGGTGGCCATTACTGGCTTCTCGCTCGCTGCGTTGAACAATCCGATCGTGGATGGGGTGAATGTTTTCGGCCAATTGGACTTAGTTTTAAAGTGGCGCAAAGATACGCCGGGTGTATCCGATTAACCCAATAAAACACTAGGTTTAAGCATGTTGAAGAGTTCATATGAATGAAGTCTCTTGCTCTCTATTGTTGTTGGGGCATTTTTCTGAAGGATAGCCACTAACTTGGCGGAATGAAAATCGCCTTCCGGTATCTTGGTCGCTTCTTACTCTTTATTGTTGCTTTTCTCGTGCTATACGTCGGGCTTTCTTTCCTGCTTTCCTACATTCCAACGAGCGATAAGTCGGCAAAGGGCAACGGTGACCGCACGGTTTACCTCTTTTCTAATGGTGTTCATCTAGACATTGTCGTTCCAGTAGACATGGTGCCCGTTAATTTACGCAACCAGCTTCGGCCCGCCAGTAATACTCAACTACTGGCTTTTGGTTGGGGAGATAAGGGCTTTTACCTGGACACTCCTACCTGGGCAGAACTCCGGGCAAGCGTAGCCATCAAAGCTATGTTTTTGCCCAGCCCTACGGCCATGCACGTTACGGAGCATCGGCAGGTGCACAGCACCTGGTCTAAAGCAGATCTTAGTCAAGAGCAATTAGATAAGCTTTTTGCCTACATCCTGTCCTCGTTTGAAATGACGACTGAGGGTAAAATAACGGAGATCAAAGATGCCGGCTACACCCCACAAGACCGCTTCTATGAAGCACACGGTAATTACTCCTGTTTTAAAACATGTAACACCTGGGTGAACAGGGCCATGAAGGAGATTGGCGTAAAAACGGCCATCTGGACACCAATGGATAAAGGAGTATTGCGCTACCTGGAGTTAGTTCAGGAGTAGTCTGTTGGTTCTTTGGTCTCTTGGTATTTTGGGCTCCCGCAAGATGTGGGTGTTGGAAGCAGAGAGGGGGACGGAAAAATTGATTTTGGGGCGAGGTTAGCAAGACCAGGACACCTATCCTACGTGGTAGCCCAAAATACCAACAGACTAACGAACCAAGCTCTTATATTCGCCCCATGATTTGGAGTGATAAGAAAATACTGGCGGCCATTGAGAATAAGGAGATCGTAATCGAGCCCTTTGATCGGTCAAACCTGGGGACAAACAGCTATGACGTTCACTTAGGTAAGTATATCGCGAGATATAAGGACCATATTCTCGATGCTCGCAGCCATAACGAAATCATCCACGACGAAATTCCGGAAGAAGGCTTTCTGCTTCATCCGAATACACTCTACCTGGGCGTCACGTTGGAGTACACAGAAACGCACAGTAGCGTTCCTTTCCTGGAGGGCAAAAGCTCCGTTGGCCGTCTGGGTATCGACATTCACGCCACCGCAGGAAAGGGAGACGTTGGTTTTTGTAATCACTGGACACTGGAAATTAGCTGCACGCACCCAGTACGCGTCTATGCTGGAATGCCGATCGGGCAGCTCATTTACTTTGGTGTAGAGGGAGACATTGAGAACTATTATAACAAGAAGGCCAATGCTAAGTATAATAAGGTGCAGGTGCGTCCCATGGAGTCAATGATGTGGAAGAATAAGTTTTAGACGGCCTTCGGCTTTTTAGACGCTGCGCTTTTAGACGCGAAAGGCACTGCGTGCTTTCGCTTGTAGACGGCCTTTGGCCTTTTAGACGAGAAAGGCGCTTCGCTTCTTTTTCTTGTGGACGGCCTTCAGCCTTTTAGTGTGATCCTCTAAGTATTCAATATGACAACGCTGCAGCTTACTCAGCACCTGGTTGATGAACTTGCCCCGCTTCTTGGCATGGGGGAAGCCAATAGTATTGCCCGCCTGGTGTTGGAAGACGTTTTTGGCTGGCGACGGGGAAGCCACCCACGTAAACTAGACCAGGATGAGCAGATCCTTGCCTGGACGACCATCAATCGTCTCAAGGCCGGTGAGCCGGTACAATACGTAACCGGTATCGCAGATTTTTACGGACTACAGCTAAAGGTTACACCGGACGTTCTGATTCCCCGCCCCGAGACAGAGGAGTTGGTGGAATGGATTTTGGAAGAAAACGGAGGTGTTACTCAGCAGGTGGTTTTTGATTTAGGTACCGGATCGGGCTGTATTCCGCTGGCGCTAAAGGCGCGAAGGCCTGGCTGGACTTGCTCAGGAGGGGATCTTAGCGAGCAGGCCCTTGAAGTTGCACGAGAGAACGCTGAAAAGCTAGGTCTTGAAGTAGACTTTAGTCAGTTTGACCTGTTGGCAGAAGGGCTGTCGACGCCTGAATGCGTAGATATCCTGATTTCTAATCCACCCTATATTCCGCCCTCCGAAAGGGAGAAAATGGGTGCGTCTACGTTGGCACATGAGCCGGAGCTGGCTCTTTTTGTGCCCGAAGAAGATCCGCTCCTTTTTTATCGCCGGATTCTCGAAATTGGTCGTACAGTCTTATCTCCAGCAGGAAAAGTTTACGTCGAAACGAATGAGTTCAATAACGAGCTGGTCGCTGAATTATTTACCGACACGGGCTATCTTGACGTAGTCCGTCGCCAGGATCTACAGGGGAAATGGCGAATGGTAAGTGGGCGCCGGAGCGCAGGTGCGAAGTAAGGACAGAGAGCAGAGTAGGTACGCTCTTAGCTGCCAAACTCCTGAATCTTTTCTTCCAACCAGGGCCGAGAAGCAACGTATTTCTTCTCCGCAAGATCCGCATTCAGCTGATCGATGGCTTTTTTGTCTCCAGGTAGCATCCGGGTAAGCCGGCGGGTGAAACTCACCAGGTTGCGGAAGGCTTTTTGCGCCGTTAGAGGGAGCTCTTTGTGCCGGTTGAGGTAGGCCGTAATGGAATCGAATAGAGAATCCAGCGCAATGTCAGCTTCCGTTTCGTAGTAGATGGCCAAAAGCATCGTCTTTGCATTGAGGTTATAGGTGGTGTTTTCGTACTCAACGTCGCGGAGGAAGTCCAGCGCTTTATCGTAGTTCTTCTGGTAGAAATAGAGGGTGGCGGAGTTGTAATTGACGGCGTTTGTTCGTTGTTTTTTGGGGAGCCGTTCCTGGTAGTTGTTGATGTAGTGCTCCGTCCAGTCATAGTCACCATTACGCAGGGCTATCAAGATGGTATTACGGAACTGTAGCGGGTCCAGTATACCGTCATCGTACACTAGGTCACGATCTAATGCATAACGGTAAACTTCGAGGTACTCACTCAGGAACTCTCGTCGACCTTCATTGATTCTTCGGCGAGAATAATTTAGTGCAGGTTTGAAAAGTTCAGAGGTTTGCTCAGCGGGTAAATCATCCGTTTGGCCCATGATGAGGCTCTTATACTGATAGTAAGGTTCCTCATCGTCGTGGACGGTAAGCATCTTATACATATAGTAATGTATAGCAACCGGCGTACGATCCAGATAGGATCCGGTCTGCTCAAGGAACGTGACAATTTCGGGGACCAACTTTAGGTCGTATTGGTGTTTTTCGGTTTGCATTCTACTCTGAGCATCAACGGCTGAGCGTAGTTTTACAACGATGTAGTAAATGTCGAGAGAGGTGCTGACTTCCTCAACATTTGAGCGGTCGTATGGCCGATGCTCATAGTTGAGTAATGATTGCTTTCTCCGCTCTAATAAATGTCGGTAGAGGTACCTGTTATAGTCAGCATCATTAACCAAAGAGGTCATTTGAGACCAGTTTCTTTCTACTCCTCGTATGATTTTATCCGGACTTTGCTTCTCGAGCGCTGCGAGGTACAAGTACTGTTTCAACTCCGGTTCCAGCTGAAGCATTTCCTGGGTCAGGAACTCGCGAACAAGTTTAAAAAGGTCCGAAGTATATTTCCGAAAACGGACGTCATTGAATGCCTTTGATTTTCCCACAACTGCTTTCCATACCTCTTTCTTATCGAGACTTTTACCCCTGTCAAGTCGAAGGGTGATTTCGTCAAAAAAATCCAGCAAATCATTGTTGCCTGAGAACCAGGGAGACTGGATTAGCTTACGACAGGACCGTCTTTGGGGCCGGTCTAAGCCAGTTAAAAGACTAATTAACTTATTAGATTTTTCATTCATTGTTCACAAAAGTAAGCGCTAAAAGCTTAGTTGTCAGGCTTAAAGTGAATAATTGGTGCTTTCGAGTTTTCACGTACTAACCTTAAAAAAAGCTAAAGTGTAGTAGTACGTCCAAGCAAATTCATATATTGTGCTTCCAACCGATTTAATACATCCCACTCATGAATTTACGGCTGCTAAAAATGGCCATGCTGTTTCTGATGACCATCGTCGTTTCCGACGTGTGGGCTCAGGGTGGGGAAGAGGATCTCTTTGTGATAAAGAATGAATCTCAGTCGGTAACCTTCCTTTCTCGTTTTGAGCCAGTTATCGGACAGGATCCACTCCACGGTACGGTCGAAATGGTACAGGACCCTATCCATAACTACACGTTGACCTACACGCCTGATCAGGACTATCTAGGCAATGATGAGTTTTTGCTGGTTAGCTTTCCTTTTGACGTCAGTGTTTCGTTTCGGCGTTTCAAAGTGATGGTCAAAGAAGCGGATATCAGAGCTCGCCATGATTTTGGTGTGACGGCCGCAGGTACAGCCGTTAGCATACCCGTTCTCGATAATGATTTCTCGAACGTCGGTACGATTGAATTAGTGATGGCTCCCGTAGTTAATGCCGGAACCGCCGAGGTTGTTGATAACGAAATCGTTTTCACTCCAAACCCTGGCTTCGTGGGGTTAACCGACCTTAACTATGTGATCTGTGTTGGAGGTGATCAAGCATGTGATCTGGGAACAGTTAGCATTAATGTACTTCCCGGACCGGGCTCTATGGCTGACGACACGGTTCAGGTGTTTACGATCAGAGATCAGCCGCAGTTCATCTTCGCGCCAGAAGGGGCGACTGCAATATCTGCGCCACTTTCCGGTACAATGGTAGACTCTAACGGAGTCATGGCCTACTTGCCAAACGAAGATTTTATCGGCGAAGAATACCTCGCTTACTCGCTCCCCGGATCAGAAGGAACGACGGTTTTTCACGTTACGGTCCTTGATTTGGAGCGTAACCGCTTTGCCTCTGAAGACCGTGCTTACACGGCAGTTGATGCCAGTGTACGGTTAAATGTGTTGAGTAATGACCTGTATAGTGTCTTTGCGGATTGCGTCACCTTTGGTGTACCTCAGTTCGGGTCTGTTCGGGAAACGGGTATTAACGGACAAGTAGAATACACACCTCCTGCCAACTGGTCGGGTGTTGATCGTTTCTCCTATTCTTCTAAGGCACCAGGTTGTAATGGCGAAGCAGAGGTTGAAACGGTTTACGTTTTCGTTTCGAATTTTGCCCCTGCATCTGGTGAGACAATGCTCACTACACCAGCAGGAACCCCCGTTGATATTACTTACGAAACACCAGGTGGTGAAGCCTCCTGGACCGTACTTACCCCTCCATCTGCGGGTACTGTCGTTGAAGACCCTGTTACTGGTCAGCTGAGCTACCTCCCGCTCGCCACCGCTGCCGGACAAACAGATCAGCTTACCCTTACGTACTGCCTCAATGAAGATGCAGATGGTAATTGTGGTTACACCTCAAATGTGACCGTTACGATCCAGGTCACTACTGCAGACGCTAATGCTTGCGTCGAAGAAGATTGTGTATGGCCAGGTGATACCAACAACGATGGCGTTGTTGATGTGGGCGACCTACTTCCTATCGGTCTCGCTATGGGGCGTACAGGAACTCCACGCTTAAGCGGTACACCTTCTAACTGGTCTGCACAGTACAGCGAAAGCTGGGAAGACGATCTGAACGGCCTGGACCTGAAGCACATCGATGCCAACGGCGACCAGGTGATCAGCTCACTTGATACCCAGGTCGTAATGGCTAATCTGGGCTTGGCGCATCGCCTGCGTCCTGAACTGCAAGCATTTTCCACGTTCGAACTTAGTTTGCGTGGAAGCCTTGAGGCAGAACCGGGTGATCGGATTGTTCTTGATATCCTGGCGGGTAATAACGTTGTGATCACCGAGGATGTCTACGGTTTCCGCTTTCCCTTCGTTTACGACCCAGCTAACGTTGATCCTAGCGGAGTAGAGGTCGTGTATGACGAAAGCAGCTGGGCTAGCTACGATAGCCCAATTTTATCCATTAGCAATAACAATCCAGGCCGTGGTGTACTTAACACCGCTATGACCCGCACTAATGGCGAAGGCATAAGTGGTTTTGGAAAAATTGGTACACTCAGTGTTGTAATTACGGAAGATGTCTACGGTTTCCACGATGAAATCGATGATAACGGAAACATCATTGAGACTACGGAAACAATTCTTGGTGGAGAAGCTGGTGCAGCCATGACGGCAAGCGGCCATCTTAACGCCGTCCGGGTTAACCCCTACACTTTGCGGATAAACCGTCGGCCAGCCACGGAGGTTGGAGACTTCAGCCCCGTAGAAGCCA
The DNA here is from genome assembly GCA_938021455.1 of uncultured Lewinella sp. Taxonomy (GTDB): domain Bacteria; phylum Bacteroidota; class Bacteroidia; order Chitinophagales; family Saprospiraceae; genus Neolewinella. The sequence goes on from CALIGP010000272.1 coordinate 8,916, forward strand.
CCAACTATCTGGAAGGAAAACTGCAAGCTTATCCCAACCCTACCAGCGATCGCTTGGTTGTTCACCTCAACGGTCAGCAGCGTTTCAGCTCCTTACAACTCACGGACCTCACCGGTCGGACGCTCATCAATGAGCAAGGCTTGAACACCAATCACCGCGAGCTAACCCTCGGTCAGCTGCCTAATGGCATCTATACGCTGACGCTGACCACTGAGGATGGCGTGGTTAACCGGAAGGTGGAGGTACTGCGGTAAACGCATTCCCCACACCCTTACCAGCTGAAGCGGGGGCTGTGCTACGAAGCTCTACGAGCTATTTCTAATCTATACATTTACGGATTTTACGCTTAGGCTTCTACGAGGCCCATACCCGTTATAATGCTTAGCGGGAGGATTTGGTAGCCATCGAATTCCCCGAACAGGGACATAGCTCCTCCGCCGCTAACGGCCAGGATCGCGTAAAAATTCTGGTAGTCAGTATGCAGTGGAATGACTTCTCCCGTAGCGTCTACTAGAAATCGTTTTAAGCCGTCTTTGACGGGGCGGACATCCGTCAGATAGACAGGGTAGGAATAGAGCCAAGGATTTACCGCCAGGGCCTTCTGATAGTTGTTGCGCATGTCGGTGAAGGAGCCGTAGCCCATTAGCCCGTCGTAGGGCCGGCCACCAGGAACGGCATTCGGGAAGATGGCGCGCTGAGGATAGCTGCCGGGGTAATAATGAATCGTTCCCTGGAAAGAGGCAGCCAATGGCCAGGAGCGCTCAAAGGGGCGTTCTCCGAAGGCATAGTCCATAATGAGGGCAAAGCGGCGACTTTGCTCTCCTCGTAGCCAGACTCGACGGAATCGAAGTTTCTCTTCGGCTCCTTGTACGAGGCCCATCACTAACCAATGATCCTCTCGGCCAGGGCGGGAGAGAATGTCTTCCTTGCGAGTAGTCATTCCGGCGAACTGTAGTAACTCGTCATGGCGGTCAGGGGAAAGTTCTTCACGGTTTTTCCAGGCTCGGACGAAGAGATAAAGATCTCCGAGTGTACGGGCAACGTCAGCTTCGGTGCCGTCGGCACCGAGGGAGGCTAGTCTGCGAAATTTCCCCGCGGGGCCAGGTAGCTTAGCATCCATGAGTCGGGCAGCAGCAGCGTGGAATTGATCCGGACCCTGGGCCAGGGTATCGGCAATGCCCCTGCGGGTAATGTCGAGGAGCCGAATTTCCAGTTCTTCGACACCGCTGCCCATTAAGTCGAGTCGATCGCTCTGGCGGCTGTCAGCCGTGCGCTGACTTTCTATAGTCCTTGCTTTAGCCTTTGCCGTACGCTCAGCCTGAAACTGTACGGAACGCACCCAGTTGGGTGGCTGGATGACGGTAATGCGATCTTGGGCGTTCTTGAGCATTAGCACGAGTGCCAAGCCATGGGCGCAGGGTCGCTGCCGGGCACGGCAAGTGCAAATAAAGTGGCCCGTTGTTAGCTGGACGGCAGATTCAATAGCCTTACCGTTGGGGTTAGGCCCGTAGACGAACTCTCCCCACAACCATTGACCATCACCTCCCACTAGCCGCCAGCGGCGGCTGTAAAAAAGTTTGCGACCAGCCTCGAGGCTTTTTGCATCCGGCGCCAGGCGAAGGAGATCATCGGGGGTAGTGATTCTTGGCATGTGGGCAAGATACTGAATCGCGGATTACGCGGATGAACGCGGATTCGTTTCTGTTGTACGTGGCGCTCCGCGCGCGACGGGCCAAAGCGGCTTCCAGCCGCGCTACCTGTAAGAAAAAACGCACAATTATCATCGATCTCACCGAAATTAAGAAATACCTTGCCCCGTAGCCTCTTTGCTTCCTTACTCGTCCTCTCCGAGGACTGCGGCGGTAGCCGCAGGCAGGGGCACATTGCACCTGCGTCCGCGCCCCAAAAAACGGTCTTTATCGTAGGTAAAGCAGGTAGGCTGTGGCAAAAGGAACGACGAAAATGAAGGCGTCAAAACGATCAAGGAGGCCGCCATGACCAGGTAGCAGATCCCCACTATCTTTAACGTTGACGCTTCGTTTGAGCATACTTTCTACCAAGTCCCCCAGGCCGCCAAAAATGGCGACGATGACGGCAAGCCCCATCCATTGAGCTAGCGGTATTTCGGTGAAAACTAGACTGAGTAGGTAACCAAAAACCAAGGTAGTGATAAAGCCACCGCTACTTCCTTCCCAGGTTTTATTGGGGCTGATGCGGGGAAACAGCGGTGTTTTACCAATCATACTGCCGGTGAGGTAGGCACCAGTATCGTTGACCCAGGTTAGTACGAGAAGGCCAAGAACGATCCGGGAATTGAAGTTATCTCCGTCGAAGGCGATGAAATCCACCAGTGCGAAGGGAACTCCAATGTAAAAAAGCCCAAGGATCATGAAGGCGATGTTCGCAAAAGGTTCCTTGCTGTGACTGTAGAGCTCGTAAATGAAAATAGTGAAGACAAAAGGAGAGAACAGGAGGCTGGAAAGGGTAATGAAGTTCTCCGGGTCCTTTATTTTCAGTAGGCTCAAAGTAGTAACTAGTACGAAGGGCATGAGGCCCAGCGCAACGGCGATGGTCTTCCGGATTTTATCGCGGCGTGTATGTAGATCAAGCGTCAGTCCGAAAAACTCCCAGAGGCAACCTGCGGCGATGATGAAGAAGAGTAGGCTGAAGGTATACTCGCCGGTATAATGACCAGCGACCATAATGATCACGAAAATAATGGCGGTGGTTAGCCTTCTCCAGAGTCCTTGCATGTGACCTAATCGGTTTTAAAAGCTTGTGTCGGTAAGATAAGTCGGAAAGGGGGATTTCCTAGTAAGTCAGGTTTTGAGCACTTCGGCAAGCTCAGCAGGGGGCGCGGTCGCGGGTGCAAGGGAGCGTAAAGAAAGCAAAGTTTTTCCCCGGCCGGGCAACGCCCGGCACAAAACCAACGTGTATACAGTAAGCGCAACTGATGAGCTTGATCGTTTACTCCCTAAACTACTGTTTCCTATGAAAAACATGTTCTATTTTCTAATGCTTGCCCTGCTGACCATCACCTTCACCTCTTGCCCCGACGAAACCACCCTCACCCTGCCGGTGAGTGAAATCTATAAAATGAGTTTTGTGGTCGATGGGGAACCGCAGACTTTGAACGGGCTGCCAACTACTAATTCAAACAGCCTGACCCCTGGTCGCGAAGAGGGACAAGGGGCGTTGTGGCTCAATAGTGTTTCAGCGGACAGATCAATCACCCTCACCCTTGTTACCTATGATTTACCGATTGTGGAAACAGCGGATAATCGTATAGAATTGGCCACGTCTGGATTTTTCCCTGCCACCATCACCGTGGATGGGGAAGAGATGGAAGGGAGTATATACTGCCCGCACGCCGTCAGTACGGGGCGTGTACAATATGACGCACTTATCGCCTGGGATTCCTACGAAGACGGTGTGATGAAAGGCCGCTTTATGGGAGACCCCGGTAAGGACAATCCCGTAGAACTGACCGATGGTGCCTTTGAATTATTGGTGCCCGCCATAGGGTTTTAGATAATTTTGCTCGCTTCTTCTTCCTTCATCTCTATTACTTAATGACCGACTCCTCTGCTTCGTTGGAAGATGTTGCCCGTGCTGCCGGCCGGGGCGAAACGAGCGCCCAGCGCGCGCTCTACACCAGGCTCTATCCCTACGGCATGTCGATCGCCTTGCACTATGCCGGGCAACGGACGGAGGCAGAGGAGATAATGCAGGATGCTTACGTGAAGTTCTTTAAATACCTGGGAAGGGAAGAGTTGAGCGGCAGCTGCCGAAGCTTCTTTAGCCGGATTGTGATTAACACTTCCATCGACCTGTTGCGCAAAAGAAACCGCATGGTGCTCACTCAGGAAATTGATGAGAGCAGATTGCCAAAAGGAAACTACTGCCGTAATACCGGAACTGACCGCATTGAAGAAGAGGAAATTTATCGCTTGTTGCAAATGTTGCCGCCAGCTTACCGACTGGCCTTTAACCTGCACGTACTGGAAGGGTATTCGCACCCGGAAATTGCCCGGAGACTCTCTATTTCTGAAGGGGCTTCGCGGTCTAACTTGCACAAAGCAAGAAAAAAATTACAAACGCTGGCTGCTGCCTACTACCAAATAAATGATGATGCCAAAGTACGATGATCTGGAACAGCGTCTCCGGGCAAGCCGCCAGCGAGTGCGTCAAGACCTCCAGCCGCCTCAGGATGGGTGGAAAAAGCTGAGTGGAGTTATCCGTCCGGAAGGGACGGCTCCAACTGCTTCGCTCGCGAGTACTATCTGGTGGAAGTGGGTTTTGGGCTGTCTATTGTTGACGGTTGTGGTAGCTACTCTATGGGTAAGAGCGGAAAGTGACCCGTACGAAGCGGCAGAAGGAGAAACCTCTGAACCAGTTACCCCGCTCATCATTACCGGCCCGGTAGCTACGATGGACACGAAGCCTGATCCACAACAAAGCACTTCGAATGCTACGGTCTCTATCGAGGAGTCAAAGGTGAAAACAATTGCTCCAATACAACTTGGCTCACTTCAGGAAGTAGCCGAACCTGGTGTAGTAGACAACAAGCGTTCCGCTCTGCCGGAAGACCTTCCGACAGAATCTGCCACCCTGGCCACGGCAGATGAGAATGCACCAGGCAATACTACTGATCTAAAGGCCTCGATTATAGATGACCAACACCCCATTAATCAAGCTGCTGACCTGATTAGGGACGGTGAAAAGGCGGTCGTTGCCGACCAAATTATAGCGGCTATGTCGCCGACGATGGGGGCAAAGGAGGAGAAGTCTATAGTGGCTCGGGCCGCTGAAAAACCCTTGGCAATGCTCCCTGGTCTTACCATTGATGGTTTGCCGGGTAGCCTGATGGAAACACGGTTTCCCACAAACCTAACCGTTAACTCACAGGAACCTCCGTTAACTTTTGCCTCGAATGGTAAACCCAGAGTTCGGCCGGAATGGCAAATTCATGCCAGCTACAACAGCCTCTTTTCGCTGTACGATGATTTTAACACTGAGATTTACGAAAGAGGAGGAGGAGATTATAGCCAACTCTTCGTTTTGACCAATGGTGAAATCGTATCGGCTAACTATCGGGGAGGAGGGAGAAATAGCGGGAATGTGAACTCTTCTTTTTTGCGAGTTGGAGTCGATCGGCAGACCAGTAGCGGGTTCTTATTTACGCTGGAAGGAGGAGCGTACGAATTCCATAGTAAGAATTCTTCCCTCGATCTGGATGGGGTCGGGATGAACGAAATTTGGGTGCAAACTGATATTAAAGAATTTTTGATGACGGCAGCGCTCGGGCTTCAGTACACTTTTCGGAAGCGACGTAGATTTCGGCCCTACCTTGGCGTTGAGCTACTTGGGTTTTTGTACTACGAGGGATCTAGCCGGAAGTTCTTTTATGATGAGCAGACTAATTCCCCCGGATTTGTTGAAGAGTTGAGGATCAGGGATGCTTTTCCGAGTTATCTGGATTTTGCCCTGGTTGGCGGGTTTCAGTATAAAGTTAACCAGCGTCTGTCAGCAGGTTTGTCCATATTTGCCAACGGTGGTTACAACACCGTAATACAAGCCCCCATTGGCCTCGAAGTCCGCTATTCCCTGAAATAAGCCTTACCTTATGGGCCGAAACCAAGCTAAGTAAAATGGCCTCCAAGCAAGATGATGACCTTAAACTCTACTACGCCATTGGTGAAGTAGCCGAACGGCTTGGCGTTAATACTTCACAATTGAGGTTCTGGGAAAACGAATTCGGCCACATCAAACCGAATAAAAACAGCCGGGGAGAACGTCGGTTTACTAAAGAGAATATCCGTCAGTTAGAAGAAGTGCAATACCTGCTCAAAGACCGTGGTTTCACCATTGAAGGAGCCCGAAAGGAGGTAGCTGCCCGCAAGAAACCTAAAGCCGATAAACAGGAGATCATTGATCGGTTACAGGACGTGAAAAGCAGGCTTCAACAGATGATGGACCCCGATTAATAGGAAATGTAGCTAACGCAATCAGACCGCTTTTGCGGAGCCAGCGCGCTACCCCGGAACCAACAATCCCCGTATACGGAACAATAGCACCCCTCGACGGAAAGGCGATCTGCAATCTGGCCGGCGATCCAGATGTGTTCCCGATTAAGGCGAGGTAGGATGCGTAAAGTGAAAACCGTCACGGTTTCTCCAGGCTGAATAACCGTACTGTCAATGGCGGAGTTTTGCACTCTGCCGACAATCAAGAAACTGTCGACTTCTCCGATAATACCTGTATGGATGTTATTAAGGGTGTACTCTTTACCATTGAAGAGATACTTGAAATCCCCCATTATGGCAGGACCAATACCTTTGTTTTCTACTTCGTAGGCGATCGTAGCCACGCTGTCTCCAGCGTAATTCGTGTTCGGGCCCGCCTGGAGGTAGGGCCAAGCAGAAGCACTTTTTTGCTCCGCCAACAGGTCTTGTTGTTCCCGAAGTACCCGAGCCTCATAAATAGACACCAGTGTACCGATCAGGCTAATAGCTACGGCCACCAGGGCAACGATTAGCGATCGATCAATACGGCGGTTGATCTTTCTGTCCTCTTCTTGCAGTTCGGACACGGTTTCGTCGTCCTCTTCTTGCTCCTTGATCTTATCCATGCTTAAATTTAAAGTAAATGGACTGATTATCTTTGCCCACCATGGGGTATATTCTTTATTACGTGGTTTTATTGCCACTGAGCTGGCTGCCAATGTCGGTTTTATATGGCATCGGGCGCGTTCTCTACTTGATTGGTTTCTACGTCTTCGGCTACCGTAAACAGGTCGTGCGAGAAAATATTCGGGGCAGTTTTCCGGACTGGACTGACGAGCAAGTTGACGCTCAGGTACGACGGTTTTATCGGTATTTTTTCGATTCGATGGCGGAGTCCATTAAGCTGTTCTCCATGTCAGAGGCCGAGACAATAACCCGTTGCCGAATAGAAAATCCAGAACTGGTGGCTCCTTTTGCTGATGCAGGCCGTAGTGTAATTGCTTACGGAGCGCATTATGCCAATTGGGAGATTGCCGCCTTGTCTTTTGCTCCTCAGGTTTCCGGAATGACGGTGATGGGCATCTATTCTCCGTTGAAAAACGAGGTGATGGACCGTCTCATTAGGGAAAATAGGGAACGGACGGGCACCTACGTCGTTAGCCGTCGGGTGGTGGAACAATACTTTGAAGATGACCCGGTGCGTCCGGCACTTGACTTCTTTGTGGCGGACCAATCCCCCAGTAACCACGCCTGGTATAAACTGCACTGGACGCACTTTCTTTCCCGTACTACCAGCTTTCTGGCCGGGCCAGAGAGATACGCCATCCGTTACGACCGACCGGTTTTCTACATGAGCCTGCGGATGGAAAAGCGGGGGCACTACGTGGCTAAATTGCACCCAGTCACGGAGCATCCGCGTGATACTGCGCCGGGGTTCATCACAGAAACTTTCGCCCGCAAGCTGGAAGAGGAGATCCTTCGAGATCCGACCCCCTGGCTATGGACTCATCGCCGGTGGAAACGAGGCGTTGCCCCGGAAGCTGCAGAAGCGATGGAGGGCAAGGCGTTTGTTCCGCCGGAGTATGAACGGTGAAGATTGCTGCGCAGCGGGTGTAGTTTTTCGTAGAGGAAGGGAAGTACGCCCTAAAACTCAAAGCCAGACCGCGCCGTATTCCACCGTACCCCAAAGTTGAAGATGGTAGTTTCCAAATCGAATGCATCGTTCTGAGAGTCTTTATTGCGGGAAAGGAGCTCTCCCTCGATCCAGAGGTTGGGTTTGAGTTCGTAGCTGGCACGAAGAGTCAATAAAGTGTTGGTGTAGTTGATCCCCTGGCCAATTTCGTTGCCGAAATCCATCTCCCGCAGCCCGTGCGGTTGGTTCAGATTTTCTCCGACTACCCGGGAGTTAGTTCCCCGTCCTTGTTCGATGAGAAAGAGGCGCGCACGCAGGTGCAAGCGAGGAATAGGCCGATAATCGATGCCCACCAGGTTTTCTTTGAAATTAGCCCCCAGCGGATGCGCCAAAGGCATGGCAAAATGGGTGTAGGAACTGAGGCCTCGGTGGGTGTAGGTATAGGGGCGAGCTACGTTGCGCTCGACCACTAGGTCGAGTTGGTCGAGCCCGAAAGCATCAGCATAACGTAACCCGGCCTGATAGGACCATTTATTGGCCCACCAACCCCGGCGTTCGATGAAGAGTTCGTCGAACTTGAATTCATCGAGGACGAACTGCCCGTAGGCTTCGATGCGCCAGGGGCTTCGGTAACGGGCCGTCAGGCCCACTAGGGCATTGTCTGGGCTGCCCACGCTCTGCTCAATGGTTCGATAGAGAATAATGGGATTGAGGTAGGCGAGATCGAAGCCATTTTCGCGCGTCATGACTACGGACTCGAAGAGGCCGAAAGTGAAGCGCTTCCCGAGATTAATGGACAACAGGTGGGTGGCCATGTATTTTTTGGTTAGAGGCAGGCCGTTGGCTTGACCTCTGGCGGGGCCGGAGGTTAGCTCAGCGAAGATATTCCGGTAGTGGAATTTCCAGATGCGCCAGTTGAGTTCCAGGTAAGGGTAATTGTTGCTAAAGTTGCCTAATAGGAGCGATCGTTCGCCGTCGCCCAGGAAATGAGTGCCATAGCCGAGGCGTGCGCCTACGTGCTTACTGATGTCCGCAGAGACGTAGCCCTGACCGTTAAGGAAGTCATTACCATTACTGATGTTGAAGGCACTTAGCTCGTAATCTTTCAGAAAGCCGGCCCCCGGCAGGGCGCGGAAGCGGTCACGGAATTGCCGGACGAAGTCCGGCAGCCCAATCTGTGTCTCGAGGATTTCAAAGTTGAGAAAAATACGATCGTCAATACCTGCCCGTAATTTGAGGCCTCTGCGGTTATAGAAATAATCTTCTGGATCGTTCTTCTGCTTACCGTAACGAACGTCGATGACGGGGTTAAAGCGTAGGTAGAAGTTGGGTTTGTTGACTTCAAGAAACTGGGCCGGAGTATTATAAAAGAGGTTGAAAATGGGATCGCTGCTTCGGTGAAGGGGGCTGTCTTCCGAGAGTAGCGCAAAATCATCGTTGAGGGAGAAGGCGGCGGGGTCATTATCTTCCGTAGGAGAAAAAGACGGCAGAGCGAGCCATTCGTTGTTGTTATCGAAAAAACGTTGCAAGCGCGCCTGATCGACCCGGCTCATGCTTTCTCCGTACAGATCAAGATATGTTTTGGCGAGTCGAACCAGACCGGCCCGCCCGGTGGGGCGGAGACTGATGTCTGTCGCAGGTCGTTCAAAACCGTCGTAGCCATACCGAAGCGTTAGCCTGCGGAGTAAATCGTAGCCATCCGTTTCGTCAGTGGGTAGTGGGCTTCCCTGAGCGGCGAGACCGCTAACCAGCAACAGAAGCATAAAAACGGTAAGGGAAAGTCGAACAATTTTCATGGGGTGAAGGTACGGCAGCAGGTGCTGCTCTAAAATAATCAGGCGGTCGGAATAGTTTTAGGGGGGCAAGTTTCTAGTCTTCCCCCAAGATCACGTGTATGTCCAGATTGTTTTTTGCTGCCTTATTTCTCTTTCCTCTGCTGCTTATTGGTCAAACCTACGAGCGAAGCTATGGGATCGAATTTGCCCCTCACCACGGAAGTCGGCGCATCAGCGCCGGACAGAACGTTCCGTTTACAGAAGTGGAGCGACAGGATAGCCTGGAAGCAGGCCGTGGTGGGTTTTCAGCCGGAATCGTGTTTGAGAGCCGGGCAGATAAAATTGGCTTTACCACCGGGTTGCGTTACTTGCAAACCGGCTATGAGGTGGAAGAACAGTCAACGGGATCAGCCTCGGGCAGAACGTTTACTGAAGCCATAAAGGCCAGCTATATCTCAGTACCCTTTGAGTTGAACTTTCATCAGGACATTACGGAGAAAGATCGCGTACATTTTATTCTCGGAGTAGCCGCTCACCTGCATTTGCAAACGACCAGCACCCAGACCGTATTTCAGGACGGAAACGAAATAGAAAAGATCGTTATCAGCGATGACCCCGATAAAGACTACCGTTCGCCGGTGGTCTCTCTGAACACAGGGATTGGCTTTGATCGTAAGCTCAGTGAAAACTGGGCGATACGGCTACAGCCTAATTTTCAGTTTTTCCTGCAGGGCAACCTGCGGGATAGCTTTAATCAGACAAATCGTAACTATTATCAGTTGGGAGTTCGGCTAACGGTTCGACGCTTGTTTTTGTAGGATGTGGACAGCCTACGCATGCAGGGTCTCCTGCCGTGCTGCCAGCACGGATTCTTCCTCCTCCCGCTCCGGGTCGGGCACACAGCAATCGACTGGGCAAACGGCAGCGCACTGCGGTTCTTCGTGGAAGCCGACACATTCGGTACACTTGTCAGGCACGATGTAGTAAAATTCATCACTAACCGGTTCCCGATCTTCACCTGGGGCAACAGATTCTCCCGTTTCGATGGTGTAAGGCTCTGAGATGGTGGTTCCCTCATCTATGGTCCATTCTACTCCGCCTTCGTAGATGGCGGTGTTGGGACACTCGGGCTCACAGGCTCCGCAGTTGATGCAATCGTCAGTAATCATTATGGCCATGAGGAGGGGGAATTAGTATTGTAGTCGGTAATCTGTAGACGGTAGAATTGTAGTCTTGTAGGTGACTTTTACCGTTATCGTTTGATGGGAAAACAATATGAAAGGGGAAAAGGGTTTTCTAAAGGAAACGCAAAATTACGTAGAAATAGTAAAAGTGTCCTTTTAGTTTGCTCTTCGTCCCATACATTGCACCTGCGCTCCGGCGCCCGCAAGGCAAACGAGCCGGAGCAGTTGCCAAAATCTAAGTCAACTTTGTTTCTCTTGAGACCTTTACCTAGGGCGACAATTTGCATAACTGGAAAAAATATGTATCATTGGGGATATACCAACAGCGTTAATCTCAACGAATAGCCTCCCCCAACAGCGGATACACCACGCTACCCATGGAAAGATATAGTGATAAAGACTTCGCGATCTTCGCGGAAAGAATCAAGTCAGAGTACGCTCTGGCAAAAGAAGAACTGCGCCTACTGCGCGATCAGGTCAACGAGCTCAGCGAGACAATGTCGCAGAACTTCGGAGCTGATATGGGAGAGGACAGCAGTTCAGTAAGCTCTCTGGAGCTTCTCAACGAACAGGTGTTGCGTAAGCGCGATCAAGTGCAAGACTTTCAGAACGCCATGCTGCGAATCAAGAACAGAGTCTATGGTACTTGTAGCGTTACGGGTAAGCTCATTGACCGACAACGCCTGGAAGCCGTTCCTACTACTACTAAGAGTGTGGAAGGAATGCGCCTGGAAGCCAGTGGCCAATTGGACATTACAGCTCAGGACATTGCCCGCCGCGCAGTAGAGCGTCGTGAAGGCCCTAACAAGATCGTTTCGAAGATCAAGAAACCGCCACCGCCGCCGCGTAAGGCACAGCCCAAAAAGCGGAAGAAGCCCGGGCGTAAGCCACGCCGGCCAGTGGAGGAGGACGATGATCTTATTTAGGCTGAGAGTCAAGTAGTCAGATAGTAGCTGCCGCTGTTGTTGGGCACGCTGCTGCGCAGCTGGGTTTCAAGGCAGCTAGAGAGTCAAAGAGTCAAGCAGTAAGAGAGTCAAGTAGTCAGATAGTCGCCGCTGCTGTTGTGGGGTGGGGGCACTATGCAGCGGAGAGGACTCGCTTCGCGAGTTGAAAGTTTGACACAAAGGGAACAAAGACACGAAGAACACAAAGGGATTTTTAAAGAAAACCTTAGTCCTTCCCGGAGCAGGAGTATTTAAAACCCAGCCGCGAAGCGGCGTGTACTTTCCTTGCGGTAGCTACTGCTTGACTCCCAGACTAATTGACTGTTTGACTTTCCTTGCGGTAGCTACTCTTTGACTGCTTGACACCAAGACTGTTTGACTCTCCTTACGCGGAGCGTAAAGTCAATACCGTTACTTCCGGCAAAATACCTACGCGCCCTGGATAGCCCAGGAAGCCCAGGCCTCGATTGACATATAGCGACTGTTTCCCTTCTCGATAAAGACCCGCCCACTGTTTGTATACATACTGGGCAGGACTCCAACGGAAGCCCGGGATTTCTATGCCAAATTGGAAGCCGTGAGTATGACCACTCAGGGTCAGATCAATGTCAGGATAACCCGGTCGTACTTTTTCATCCCAATGCGTAGGGTCGTGACTCAGCAGAATCTTACAATCGGACTGCTCCGTCCCAGCATGAGCTTTGGCGAGGTTTCCTTTTTTAGGGAATCGGAAAGCCGCTCCCCAATTTTCTACGCCCAGAACGGAGAGTTGATGACCGTTGATGTCTAATTGACGGTTTTCATCCCGGAGGAGATCCCAGCCCAAGTCGGCGTGAATGCCGTAGAGCTGTTCCATGTTGGCCTCCTTGGCTTCGGGACTGTCCCATTGGACGTAGTCACCGTAATCATGGTTGCCCAGAATGCTGAATACGCCGTATTTGCCACGGACTTCCCGAAAGATATCTACGTAGGGGAGCATCTCTTTGGCTTCGTTGTTGACGAGGTCTCCGGTGAAACAGACGATATCGGCCGCTTCATCATTGATCATCTTCACGGCGGCTTTGAGGGGCTCGGACTTCGTCCAGCTACCGGAATGCATATCGCTGATTTGAACAACTTTAAGGCCATCCAAACCGGCTGGCAGGCCAGCGACGGGTACATCTACCGCCATCCGCCGATAGCGGTAGGCATTGCGGACGACGCCATAGGTCAGCGTCGCCAGTGGCACACCACCCGCCACCAGGGCGGCCATTGACATAAAGCGGGAGCGGCTGGTATCGCGTTCCGTAACCGGGCTTACTTTGTTGGCGATCCAGGTGATACCCCGCCGGATATCATCGATGCCCAGAAGCAAAATGATGGGTAATTTACATAGCCAGAAGAGGAAAAGAAAGACCCGGAGGAACATCTTGGCGGACTTGCCCCAGTCGTCAGCTACCTCATAAACATTAAGCATTAGCAGGCCGAAGGCGAGGAGAGAAAGCCCCCAGTAGATCGTATAGGCTACCTTTCTTTTCGTCGCTGAGTAAGGAGATAACCAACTGCGGATGGCCTGGAAGGCGTAGATGTCTAGTGCCAGCAGGATGGCGAGGAAAGTTAAAAGTCGGAGCATTATGGAGGGGCTTGGAGTCTTCTAACGCTTGAGAGCGGGAATGTTTCAAGGCTGTGGCTCGGAGGAGTTGGTCGCTGCGCGACTTTAAGGCACAGATGATCGCAGATTTTGGTCGCTTCGCGACGTTCTTATTGTTTGATCTGCTCGCTTTGCGACGAGGATTTTGCGTGCGGAGTTCGCAGAGGGTAGGAGGAATAAGGAGGTAGGGTCGCTGCGCGACTTTATATTTTCGGAGGATTGGGAGGCCGCCGCTTCGCGATGGTAGGTAGAGGCTTTTATTCAATAATTTTCTCCGCCCCAAAAAAGCGATTCGGGAAATCTTCCCCGACCAGCACATAGGGCTGGGGCCAGAGGGAGTCTTGAAATACGGTGATGGTGTGCGGTCGTCCGGCAGTGAATAAGGAGAGGGTGGCGTGGTATTTATCGCGGTCGGCGATTTCGTCGAAGTAGTCGGCGTAGGTGGGCGCAGACGCAGGTGCAAGGATGGTTTTCGCCAGTTCTGCTACTTCGGGGGAGGCGATTTTCCAGAGGAGACTATCT
>CALIGP010000273.1 GCA_938021455.1 uncultured Lewinella sp.
TTCGGCCCGGTCCTTTTCTCGAAGATGCTGGACCTAAACGATACCCAGAGTGGTATCGTTGCCGTCGCCTTTAAGTACGCCGAAGAGAACGACTTGCCACTACTCGACCTCAAAGACTTCCGCAAGATTCTGCAGTGGCTGACCGGCGAGGGCAAAAAAGAAATTGAGGCCGACTACGGCCGCATCAGCTCCGCCAGCACCGGTGCCATCATGCGTAAAATCGTAGAGTTGGAAAGCCAGGGCGCAGAGCAGTTTTTCGGAGAAACCAGCTTCGAAGTGGAAGACCTCACCCGGATGGACGAACTCGGCCGGGGAATGGTTTCCATCATTCGCCTGACGGACGTACAGGACAAGCCCAAGCTCTTCTCCACCTTCATGCTCCAACTATTAGCGGAGGTCTACGCTACCTTCCCCGAGGAAGGTGACCTGGACCGGCCTAAGCTCGTTGTCTTCATCGACGAAGCTCACCTCGTATTTGAGGAAGCAACGGACGCCCTGCTCGATCAGTTGGAATCTATCATCAAGCTCATCCGCTCTAAGGGCGTAGGGCTGATCTTCGTCACCCAGAACCCCGCCGATATTCCAAGCGACATTCTCGGTCAGCTGGGCCTTAAGATTCAGCACGCGCTGCGTGCCTTCACGGCTAAAGACCGCAAGGCCATCAAACTGGCCAGTGAGAATTATCCGATCACAGAATACTACGATGTAGATACTGTTCTAACCGAACTCGGAACGGGAGAAGCACTCGTTACGGCTCTTGACCGGAAGGGCCGCCCTACCCCACTTGTACGCACGATGCTGCGGGCGCCAGAGAGTCGGATGGATATATTGACCAAATCTGAAATCAAGAGCATCGTTGACAGCAGCCCGCTCGTCAAGAAATACAACAAAGAGATCGACCGTGACAGTGCTTACGAGCTACTGAATAAAAAGATGGAAGCGGCCGCTAAGGCAGAGCATAAGGCAGAAATGGAAGAGCAGAAGGCCAAGGCCAAGAAGACTTCAACTCGCTCTCGCAAGAAGGAGAAGTCCATGCTGGAGACCATCATGAGCAATACGACTACCCGCCAGATTGGGCGGACGGTAGCGCGGGAGTTTACGCGGGGGCTGCTGGGGGTATTAGGCATTAAGAGACGGCGGTAGGCGATAAAACAGGCCCAAAAAACGAACTAAATCTGCATGAATGGCCCTTCGGTGCGCACCTCAGGGGCCGATTACACTCGAAACCTACCGTCCGCGCTTGGCGCGGACAGCTATATCCAACTATATTTAATCCCCGAGTAAACTTCGAGCGAGTGAACCGAGCCGAGAAGTGCACCGAGGGGAATTGGTTTACACCGAACTCATAAAAAGAGATCATGTCAAGAAAAATAAGAATGGGAATGGTCGGCGGCGGCCGCGGAGCTTTTATCGGTGGTGTCCACCGGATTGCGGCAGCGATTGACCAGCAGATCGAATTGGTCTGCGGAGCCTTTAGCTCTAACCCGGAGAAGAGTCGTTTAAGCGGGGAAGACTTTTACCTGCCGGCGAACCGAGTATACGGTAGCTACGAGGAAATGATTCTGGAAGAGAAAAAGCTGCCTCTGGGAGAGCGGATGGATTTTGTGTCCATCGTTACGCCCAACCACGTACACTTTGGCCCGGCCAAGCTGGCGTTAGAGAACGGCTTCCACGTGGTGTGTGATAAGCCCGTGACGTTTAACGTAGACGAAGCCCGCATCCTGGTAAAACTGGTAGAAGAAACCGGTTTAATTTTTGCCCTGACGCATAATTACACCGGTTACCCGATGGTAAAGCAAGCCCGGGTGATGGTGGCCAAGGGAGACATTGGCAAGGTCCGCAAAGTCGTAGTGGAATACCCACAGGGCTGGCTGGCCACCAAGAAAGAAGACACGGACCACAAGCAGGCCGGCTGGCGGGTAGACCCCGCCAAATCTGGCATGGGTGGTGCCATGGGAGACATTGGCACGCACGCCGAGAACCTGGCGGAGTACATTACAGGGCTGAAAATCACGGAGGTCTGTGCAGACCTGACATCCTTTGTCGAAGGCCGGGTGCTGGATGATGACGCCAACATCCTGTTGCGTATGGAAGGCGGTGCTAAGGGCGTACTGCATTGCTCTCAGATCGCCGTTGGCGAGGAGAATGGGCTCAACATTCGGGTCTGGGGCGAAACGGGAGGCCTGGAATGGCACCAGCAGGAGCCCAATACACTGGTTGTGAAACAGCATGAAGGCCCGGCGACTCATTTACGCACGGGAGTAGGAGAACTCTCTGACGCGGCTAACGCTCATTTCCGGGTACCAGCGGGTCATCCCGAAGGCTACCTAGAAGGCTTTGCTAACATCTACCGCAACTTTGCATCCTGCGTCCGCGCCCGTTTGGAAGGCACGACGCCCGACCCGCTGCACACCGATTTCCCCACCGTGGAAGATGGGCTGCGGGGCATGATCTTCGTCGAGAAGGTTGTGGAGAACAGCAAGGGGACGGAGAAGTGGACGAAGTTGTAGTCATCTCATTTTCTTCAGGAAATTCTCTATCTGCCGTCGGTGCCGCAAGATGTGCACAATCGCATGCTCGAATAGCTGATCGACATCATAGAGTTGGCCCCAGCTTACTTTGATTTTGCCGCCGGGATCGTATTCTTCCAGTTTTAGACTAGGATAGTCCCAAAAGAGTTGTTCGTTGTAGGCCATCATGGCGTCAAGTGCCTCTACGTAGGCGGCGGCCGTAGGTAGGCGCAAACGGGAGCGGTAGTCTACCATCTCTCCTTTCGATTGCCGGACAGCGATAGCATAGCCATAGCCCGCACGAACCACGTGCGTCAGGATAGTCTGTATGGATCGGCAATCCTCGTCCTTGGTTTCCGTATCAACGATGCGGTAGAGGGTTTCATCGTCCACGTCATGGATCACGGTCTTCAGTTCAGCTATGGCGCGGGAGTACTCATCGGTGAGGGCGGATTTGGCGCCGGCGTCGGTATGGGAGGAGGGGTAGATCATTATTGCTTTGCGTTTTTTACCCTGCAATATAGCCTACCCCAATTACCTGTCATTCTCTTCGCTGATTAAGTAGACTGATCCAAGGTCGTGAAGCTAAAACAGCGAACCGTTTTTTCTATTTCTGTAACTGTTTAGGTAGGTGGCTTCGACAGGCTCAGCCACCGAATTATATCATGATTTACCGTCATAAATTCGCCTGAGGCGAATTTATGACGGTAAATCATCCAACAGAACCGGCCCCTGAGCCTGCGATGTGCTGAGCTTGCCGAAGTATCGAAGGGGCTGATTGTAGGCCCACCTAAACAGTTACCTACTTCTTAATCATATCAAGATAAAGCTTTTCCACCTTATCTCTCGCCCAGGGGGTCCTTCTTAAAAACTTAAGGCTGGACTTAAAGGTAGGCTTATTTCTAAAGCAATTAATATTATACATATCTCCTAATTCTTCCCAGCTATACTGCTCTCTTACCGACTCCAGGATAGTGATCAGTTTCACCCCGTGAAGGGGGTTATTGGGCTGGGCTTGCGGCACTTTTTTATCTTCTTCCATTGATAGATGATTGATATTTTAGGGGGGTAAGATAGAGGTTTTGTAAAGGTCGTCTTTACCGGACTGAGAGTCTTCGACTGCGTGTCGCTTCCTACTCCGTTCACTCTCTTTCCCGCCAAAGCCACCACTCCACCACCGCCACGTTCCCCAGCCAACCCAACCAAGCTACCAGCCGGTAAGTATCCATCGGCGGCGGCGCGAAGAGCGCCACGATACCCCACTTCCACAACCGAAGGGTGACGGCGGAAAGCGTCAGCGCAAAACTGCGCAGCATAAAGGCCCGGTGCTCCGGCCAGTCTTTACGCCGGGCCAAAACATAAGCCCGCCACGTAAACCAAAACCAGAGCACGGCCTGCAGGCAGAAACTCAGCTGTGCACTCCAACCGCCATTGGCGTGGATGGCCATAATGAGTCCACCCGGAGCGGCGACCAGTAAGATGAGTCCGATGTAGAGCTTGCCCAGGCTTCGATGGCCGGATGGCCAGCGCCGTCGCAGTACCGCAGAGAACTGGGCTC
>CALIGP010000274.1 GCA_938021455.1 uncultured Lewinella sp.
AAAGCCCCACCGGCAAGACAAGTGCCTGCCGGAAGGGCAACTATCACACTCACTTTATTCTATCGTTTCCATCACTCGGCCACACTTCAGCATCCGGTCGCCGAAGTAGGGGTTACGAACCGCCTCCGTGTCGCTTAACCAATCACCTCCGGCGTTATTGAAAGCCATCGGACAATGTTGCAAGTAGAGTTCCGTATCGTTCCCACCAAAACGCTTAATGGCACCGGCCAGCGGTGCGGACATGGCGGAAAAGGCCTGCCGTACATCTTCCAGGCCCTTAGCTGCAACTGCTGTTTCGGTTACAGATTTTAGCTGATTTAAATACCCCATCCATTCCATATGGGCATCGCCCGTAACCAGCTTCATGTCGACGGAAGCGAGCGCAAGCTGCATAGACGCGGCGGCACTTTTTGCGGTACCTGCATCTGATTTAACCAACGCGTCTTTTATGCGGAGGTACTCCCGCGTAACGTTGCTCAACTGAGCCTGAAAGACACTATTGGTTGCTGCACCACTAGCTTCCCCGTGGTGATGCGCCGACTCAGCACCATGACCGGCTTTAGTATGAACAGCCTGGCTATTACAAGCCGTTGCGAAAAAGCCTAGGAAGGCAAATAGGAAAAATGATTTGAAGAAATTCATGCTTCGATGAACTATGAGAAAATTACCGTAATTGTTACTTCTCGGATTTGATAAGATGTATTTTTTGAACTAAAAGCCTCGATTGCTGGAGGTAGCTCTTCGTTCGCGAGGCGAACGAGAAAGTTTAGGATCTAGCCAGCAGAGACGATCCATTCCGGTCGCTCATTTGGCCTTTTCCAGATACAATCCACCTTATGAATTGCACCATACATCAATATCAAATCAAATACACCTGCCACTCGCTCTTCACGTCAACTACGAGCGGAGGCGGTCGATAATTTTCAAGTTTACCTAATTTACGCGGACGCGCAGCGGTCGCTATCTTCGGAAATAGGAGAAGTGGTAGATATGGAGAAGCAATTGACGATAATGGCAAGTCTCCGGAGGTTTCAACCTCTCTATCTTCATCCAATTGGACATAGTCAAATTCGTCACCACAACAGTTCTTTCGTTTCACCTCACTTCCCTCTTTAGGGTGTGACGGGCAAGACTCCGTCTTTTCAGCGTGGCAGCTTTCAGCCGTGCCAAAAATGGCAAACGACTTCAACTCTCCCCCACAATAATGCCGACTCACTGGCACGCCGACGGAGCCGACGAGCACGTTGAAAGCCAACAATAAGGAGAGTATTTTATTCACTTAAAAGCTTATTTCTTAGTTAGAAAGAAGGAGAATCATCGGCTAACGGATCGTTGCTCCAGAACTAAGCAACTGGCTCAGCCACGTATCCAGCGTCAGCAACAACCGCCCGGACTTCATCCGCCGTCAGTACTTCCGTCTCTACGGTCAATGTACGTTCAGGGCTTTTCAAATCGACTTCCCATTGCTTAATGGCTTCGTTTCCATCAAGCGATGGTGTAACTCCGCGTAAGCAGCCACCACAGTTGATATTGGTTTTAAATTTCATCGTAGTCATAAGGCACACTTTTTAGTTTGTAATGCAAAGTACGGGCCCTAACCTCCCTTACTCGTTATAGTATTCTGGTCAATATTTACATCATTCCGCGTTTCCAAGCGCATCCAAAGAGCGTCGATCTGGGTCTTTCAACTTCCGAAACGCTGTCGGAGTCATCCCCGTCTCCCGTTTAAACTGACCGGATAGATGAGCCGTACTGCTGTAGTCCAGATCAAAAGCAATCTCACTTAAATTTTCCTCCCCGTAAGTCAGTAACTCCTTCACCCGCTCGATCTTCTGCCGGATAAGAAATCGCTCGATGGTTTGCCCTTCGTGGCCAGAGAAAAGTTTTGACAGCGTCGCGTAATTCTGCCGCAATTCCCGGGACAAGTAGTCAGATAGGTTCTCCTCCGTCGGCTTGCTGTTCTGGTTTCGGACATGATCGATGATCAACGCCTTGATCTGCTCTACCTGCTGATCTTCAGCGTCCAGTAGCAACTCAAACCCATTCTCTTTCAGCACTTCGGCAATACGTCGGACGCCCCCCTCATCCGGAGGAGTGGCATAAGTCACCGTCCCCATCCCCACCGCTTCCGGCGGGTAGCCAGCAGCAGTCAGCTCTTCCCGAACAACACGGATACACCGCGGACAAACAATGTTCTTGATCTTCAGTGTTGGCATCTTTTCTTTGTTTATTGGTTAATGACCGCACCACCACGTTGCCGGTCCTCGCGAACCTCCAACCTCCGCACCTCCTCCAGGTTAATCTCTGAAAGCAGATTCAATTCCCCGGCGTCAAAGCCAGCGGGCAGCTCTTTGATGGAGCGCGCTTTATTCCCCGGCGTATTCCAGTTATGGTAATCGCGTACGATAATGCCACCCACCTCACGTTCGTTATTAGCTTCGCGCAAGCGAGGGGCTTTACCTCCAGGATGAGAATAAGCCAGGTACTTCAGCTGCCGGGTATCGGGTGTGAACCAGTACATATACTCGTCATCAGCATCCTCTCCACCGTTGTCGGTAGTAAAGGCAATTTCGATCTGGTCTAACACCTCGCCTTTGATCGTATCACGGCCCAGGTAAGTCGGGATCACGGCAGGGTCGCTAAGCACCCATGGCATGAAAGCAAAATAAATGACCGAATTAACGGAGTTACTGTAAGCTTTACGCTTCTTCTCCGTGATGTCCGCGACCTTCCCGTCGATGTATCGTAACAACCCGTCGTTATCCAGTACGTCACGGGTTACTTCGTTAGTCGTAGAGTCCGTCCACCAACGCTCGTAGGTATAGGTCCCGTTGGTCTGTTGGTAGCGGTACTCCTTATCCCGGAAACGAAAGGCAAAGGCCGCTTCGTCCATCTCTTCTAGGCCCGCAACTACAATAGCTTCCTCAATGATTGCGCGGGCTTGGCGGTTGGCTTCAGTTTCGGGCGCACGCACCACCGCATCGGCGGCTATTACCTCCGCCTCTGCAATAGAAGCTGGTTCAGCACAAGCGATGGTAAAACCCAACAGGAAAACCAGGACTAGATAGCGGCAAAGTGCCAAATTTGAGTTCGTCATCATCAGTTCAATTAGTTATTAAAATCTACCGCTAACCAGCAGTTGGTAGCAGCCGGTTAGCGGTAGAAGGACAAGATTGGATGGGCTACTTCGTACCCTCTTTTTTAGCACAGCTGGCACCGGCCTTGGGAGCGCAGCAGCCACCGGCCTTTGCTTCTTTAGGTTGGCAGCAGGCCATCAGTTTGGCCTGCGCATCGGGATTCGGTGCTACATCGTCGGCCTGGTAGCCAGCGTCAGAGATGGCCTGACGTAGCTTGGCTTCGTCTACTTTCTTGCCTTTGTAGGTGACGGTGACTTGCTTGGTCTCCAGGTCGAGTACGGCCTCTTTAACCCCGTCCAGGGCCGTAAGCTGTTTCTCAATGGATGCCTTGCACATCCCGCACTGGGCATTGGTCTGGATGACGAGTGTTTTCGGCGGCGCGGCCATGGCCACGAAGGCAAACACAAGAAGGAGGATGGGAAGAATACGCATGGTTAAAATGGTTTATGAAAGTGAAAGGAGGTCCGGCTCAAATTGTGGGCGCGGACGCGGGTGCAGAGACCGCCGAAGGCAGCAGCGAAGCTCACGTTGAATTAAACAGATTTTCGCTGACCCCTTACTCCTGTTATTTAGTGCTTGTGTCCGTTATCAGTATGCTCCGCCTGAGCGATGTAATTCATGCCACAAACCGGGCATTCGCCGGGCTTATCGCTGCCGCTGTCGTCGCAGTGCATCGGGCAGACGTACGCCGAAGTGAACTCCTTACCCTCTCCGTGCGGAGCAACAGTCGTGGTTTCGGTAGCCGTGTCGGTGGTCGCAGCAGAATCACCGCAAGCAGTAAAGGCGAAGGTGAAAGAAAGGACCAGCATCAGAGCGGTCATTGATTTGAAAAAAAGCATGGTTGTGTAGATTTGGGAGCAGTACTCCGGGTTAATTATTATTAGTTGTTATCATCTTTGCCCGACGGGCATTGTGCGCAGCTCATCCGATGCTTCTTTTGGCCTGGCGTAGCCGGACAAAAGTTCATCAGATGCGTCAGCGCACTTTATAGTTCAGCGGTCACGCTCCCACACTTCATCATCAAGTCTCCGAAGTAAGGGTTACGAATCTGTTCTGCCTTACTAAGCCAGTTGGCGCCAGCATTGTCAAAAGCCATCGGGCAGTATTGGACGTAGTAAGTACCGTCTACCCCGAAAGCCGTCAAAGCATTAATCAGTGCTTGGGAGAGAAAACCAAACTGCGCTCGCTGGGCTTCCACCTCATCCTTTTTCAGCAATGTATTAGCGTGGGCCTCCATCGCTTCCATTTGCTTCATCCAGTAAACGTGTGCATCGCCTTTTACCTGCAT
>CALIGP010000275.1 GCA_938021455.1 uncultured Lewinella sp.
GGTTCCTGCCCTGTGGAAAGAAAGCGTAGAGACCATTCGGGACAGCCAATTTATCGCTCAGACTTTATAGCCTTTTATCTTCGAACTTTACAAATACCACACCAGCATGAACCCCATCACCACCGCCCTCCTGGGCCTATCCGTTGCCGACGCCATCGGCGTCCCCGTAGAATTTCAGACACGGCAAGAGCTGTTTAAAAACCCGGTAACCGACATCCGCGGCTACGGAACCTACAATCAGCCGCCGGGCTATTTTTCGGACGACAGCAGCCTGGCCTTCGGGCTGGCGGAGAGTTTGGCAACGGGTAAGTTCGACCTGGTGGACCAGGCGAAGCGGCTGATCAACTATAAAGAGCACGGGTACTGGACGCCGGATAATCAGATTTTCGATATCGGGATGACAACGCGTCTTTCTATCAATAAGCTTCAACACTTACTGGCTGACGGCCGGGAGGCCGACCTTCCTAAGCTGCACGAATCCGCCAAAGAAAACGATAATGGCAACGGAGCGCTAATGCGCATCTTTCCGCTTTATGCCTACCTCCGGGATAAGCCGGTAGCAGAGTGGATTGCACCGATATGGCAACATTCTGCCCTGACGCACGGGCACATTCGTTCGGCGTGTTGCTGCTTTTTGTATCTGCGTTTTTGCGCACACTTGATCAATAAGGAGACGAAGGAAAAAGCACTTGAATTTGCCCGGCGGGAGTTGCTCGACTTCCTGATGGCGGCAAATCTTCCGATTGAGGAATTAGATACGTTGGCGACGCTCATCAAGGCAGACTTTTCTACGTTGGCGCGGACGCAGGTGCAGGGGAGTGGCTACGTCGTAGAATGTCTCGAAGCAGCACTCTGGTGCCTCTTCAATGCTGAGGATTACCGGGATACCGTTTTAAAAGCCGTGAATCTCGGGCGGGACACCGACACCACCGCCTGCGTAGCGGGCGCGCCGGCGGCATTGCTCTACGGTGTGGAGAGCATCCCCGCTAACTGGCTCGCAGCGCTCGCCCGCCGGGAGGATATTATCGGCTTAGGGGATCGGCTGGAAAAAGCCTGGGCTGTATGATTGTCCATGGTTGAGGAGCCCTGCTCCGAAACACCGAGCACTCCATGCGAGCTTCTCACTTTAAGCTTTACCCTGGAGGATAGCGTATAATCCAGCACGCCGCAAGCGGCTGGTTTTTCGGAGCAGGAGCTCCTCAGCCCAGGGCGAGTCGTTTTAATCCCTGCTTTTCAAAAACCTTCCCTTGCACCTGCGTCTGCGCCCCTTCTCTTTTGTACGCAAAAAGGCTTAACTTGGCAATGGTAACTATCCCCTTAAATCTACTTCCACAATGAAACTATCCTTCTTTGTCTGCTGCCTGATGCTGGGCAGCGTTGGCGCTCTTGTGGCCCAAACCCCTAGTGCCTTTATTCACGTCGATCAATTTGGCTATCGACCCGGTGCGGAAAAAGTCGCTGTACTTTCTGACCCTCAGGTTGGGCAAAATGCAGACTTGAGCTTCACCCCTGGCGGTACATTAGAAGTACGCGACGCAACCAACAACACCGTCGTTTGGTCCGGCGCGCCCACCGTCTGGAATGGCGGTGCCACCCAGGCCACCTCTGGCGATCAAGGCTGGTGGCTCGACTTCAGTGAACTGACCGCCCCCGGTAATTACTACGTTATCGATCCCGCCTCCGGTGAACGAACGGGGTCTTTCACCATCGCCGAAAACGTATACGCCAGCGTAATGAAAGATGCGGGCCGGATGTTCTACTACAACCGCTGCAACGCCCCCAAGGCCTTGCCCTACGCCGAAGCTAACTGGACGGACGGGATGAACTTCATGAATGCCCTCCAAGATGGTGAATGCGTCGACGTTAACGACCGTAATAACGCCAGCAGACGCCGTGACCTCTCCGGCGGCTGGTTCGACGCTGGTGATTACAATAAGTACGTCACCTTCGCCCAATCCGCCGTGCAGTCTCTGCTCTGGGCCTACACGGAAAGTAGCCCGGTGTTTACCGACGATTGGAACATCCCGGAATCCGGTAATGGCATCCCTGATTTGCTGGACGAGGTCAAATGGGAAATCGATTGGCTCAGAAAAATGGTCAATATGGACGGTAGCGTGATTAACAAAATGGGCGCGATAGACTACGGCACCAACGACCTCTCTCCGCCAAGCGCCAATACCGGTCCACGTTACTACGGCCCCACCTGCACCTCCGCCAGCATTGCTGCTTCAGCCATGCTGGCGCAGTCAGCCCTGGTTTTTAGCGAGGTGCCTGCTTGGAGTGGCTACGTGCAGGAGATCACGGCGGAAGCGGAGCAAACCTTCGCTTTCTGGGTCGCAGCGGATGCTGCCGGCACGCTGGAAACAAACTGTGATGACGGAACGATCAAGTCGGGCGACGCAGACGTAGGAGAGCAGGAGCAGCGGGAAGCGGCCCTGACGGCCGCCGTTCACCTCTACGAATTAACCGGAGACGAAACCTACAACAACTATGTACGAGACAACCTCAACGACGCCGAATACATGAACGGCGGCTGGTGGGGCCCGTATAAGAACCCGTTGACTTCTGCCCTGGTGCAGTACACCCTACTTACTGGCGCCCACGCCTCCACCGTTAATGCCATCAAGGCCAGTATGACCCCACACGTACGCGACGATTGGAATGGTTTCTATGGTTTTAACAACGATGGTCTTTACCGGGCTTTCATGCCCGAATCATCCTACCATTGGGGGAGCAACAACATCGTTAGTTACTACGGAAATCTTAACCGACTGATGGCCAAAGCGAATATTGTTGACGGCGTACAGGACGACTTCAACCGCAAGGCCAACGGCATGGTACACTACCTCCACGGGGTGAATCCTTTGGGAACGGTATATCTCTCCGCCATGGAGGGCCGTGGTGCAGAGCGCTCCATTCACGAAATCTACCACGGCTGGTTCTGGGAAGGTACCGATTGGGACAACTCCGTCACCAGTGCCTTCGGCCCGGCCCCTGGCTTCGTCTCCGGTGGCCCCAATAAGGATTACACGGTGAACATCTCCCCTCCGGCCGGGGAGCCCGCCATGAAGAGTTACCTCGATTGGAACACCAGCTTCCCCGAAAACAGTTGGGAAATTACCGAGCCCGCCATTTACTACCAAGCGTCTTACATCCGAAACCTGGCCGCGCTGATGGCCCAGGAAATCGTATTGCCCGTTACCTACCAGTCTCCGCTCACCGCCCGCCCGCTGGCCAAAACTGTACTCCTTGAGTGGGTCGTAGCTACTGAGGTTGACGCCGACTTTTACGTGGTGGAATACCTGAATGACCGGGACCAGTGGCAGGAGATTGGCCGCGTGGCGGCTAACGGGCAAAGCCGCTATCGCTTCGTTCACGAGTCGCCCCGCGAAGGCAATAACAACTACCGCCTACGGCAAACGGACCTGGACGGGAGCTTTGCGCTCTCCGATGTGGCAACGGCCTTTTTTACGGATCGTTACGCGAACATTCAGGTATTTCCCAATCCAGTACAGCGCAATACAAACGTTGTGATGCAGAACTTACCCGTAGGGGCCGAGCTCCGGTTTTATGATGCCAATGGCCGGCTGCTGGTGCAACGCTTTCTTACCAGTAGTCGCCTGGAGCTGCCCACAAGAGATTTGCCCGCTGGCTGGTATGGGGTTGAGCTCCTGCAGGGCCGGGAAGGTATCGTCTGGCAGCAAAAGATTATTTTGGAATAAAGGGAAATTAGACTTAGCTTTGTTTTTAAGCAAAGATTGCCCACTCGCAGCTTCTCGCGAGTGGGCAATCTTTTTTACCTAAACACTACTATTATGAAAGGTGCTATTCTCGGAGACATCATTGGCAGCCGCTTAGAACGTGGCGGCGCTAAAGATTACGATTTCGACCTCTTCACTACTGCCTGCCGGTACACGGACGACACCGTACTGACCGTCGCCGTAGCGGATGCTATCCTTCATCAGGAAGACCTGGGCGAAGCGATCAAAGCCTATGCCCTACGCTTTCCGGACGCTGGCTACGGCGGCACCTTCCGGAAATGGATGCGGGACGAGCTGGAAGAAGAATACACCAGCTGGGGGAATGGCTCCGCGATGCGCGTCTCGCCCGTCGGCTGGCTCTTTAACGACCTGGAGACGGTGCTCGCCCAGGCCAAAGCCACGGCGATGCCCACCCACGGCCACCCCGAAGGCGTGAAGGGAGCGCAGGCGATTGCGGCTGCCATTTTCCTCGCCCGCCAGGGCGGCGGCAAGGAGGACATCCGCCAGTACATCACCCAAACCTTTGGCTACAACCTCCGCCGGACGATCGAGGAGATTCGCCCCGACTACGCCTTCGACGTCAGCTGCGCCGGCTCCGTCCCCGAAGCCATCATCGCCTTCCTGGATTCTAAAGATTTAGTGGACAGCATCCGACTGGCCATCTCGCTCGGCGGAGACACGGATACGCAAGCAGCCATGGCGGGCTGTATCGCGGAGGCTTTCTACGGTGGTATCGACCCGGCGCTGGAGGACGTGATGAATGCCTTCCTACCAGCGGAGTTTATTGATGTGATTGGGAAGTTTGAGCGGGCGTTGCAGGTGGGGTGATGATCCGCCGACTAAAGTCGGCGGTACAAACTACTTCAACTCCAAAATATTCCCCATCGCATAACACTTCCTACACCGCGCTTCATACAGATCTTTTTCGCCCAACACCACGGTGTCTTGATTCGTGGTGAGCCGGTAGGAGTGGGTGGCCAGGTTGCCGCAGTGCGTGCAGATGGCGTGTACTTTGGTGATGTATTCTGCGACGGCGAGTAGTTGACAGATTGGCCCGAAGGGCTCTCCGCGGAAATCCATATCCAGCCCGGCGATGATGACGCGCTTACCGCGCTGCGCGAGGGTTTGGACATGTTTTACCACGTCGGGCTCAAAGAACTGGGCCTCGTCAAGGCCGATGACGGTGATTTCGTCGGGGATATTCAGCAGCTTGCTCGTATCGGAGATGGGGGTGGCTAGCAGGGAGTTTTTATCGTGGCTCACGACTTCGTTGTCTCCGTAACGGGTATCGATGCGGGGTTTATAGACTTCTACGTGCTGGCCCGCAATGCGGGCCCGTTTCAGCCGGCGGATCAACTCTTCGGTTTTACCCGAGAACATACTTCCGCAAATAACCTCCAGCCAGCCGCTCCGCTGACCACTGAAGTGTGGCTCTAAAAACATAGTTGCTTATTTCTTTATCGCTCCGCAAAAAGCAGAACGCCAAAGATGGGCAATTCGGGTGAAAACTACGTAAGCTGGCGGCTCAAAAAAAGGGACGCCCCGTAAGTCGGAGCGCCCCTTCACCATTTGAGACTAGTAAAACTAAAACTAAACATCTTTCTTAGTAGAGCTCGATATCTCCGTAGCTGGTAGAGATATCAACACGACCCGTGCCGCTACCAACGGTACCTTTCACACTTTCGGAAGACCCCGCTTTGGAGCTGCTTACATTAGTTGATCGGCTTTTGTCATAGGAAATATCACCGTAGCGGGAGCGGAGGTCCATTTCATAATTTGCGCCACTCTCAACGTCAATTTCAACGTCGATGTAATTGGCCCGGACGTATACCCGCTCGAATCCCACTTTCAGCAGATCGATTTCCAGGTCGCCGTAGCTGGCATCCACTTCCAGTTCTTTTTCGACGGTGCCGAGGTCGAAATCGCAGTAATTACCGTCCAGGAAAACTCGATTGGCCTTTTCGAGATCAAGCTCGTTGTAGTTCCCTTCGAAGCGGACCTCCGTGGCGGAAGTAATTTCCAACTCTTCGTACCCGGCATCGATGTCAAGTTTGCCAGCTCGTCCAATCCGGGTTTCGCTGTAACGGCCATCATATTTCAGGTCTCCAACCGTTCGGATCACGCCGTCGCTGTAGCGGATGCGGAAACGGGAGTCTGTTCCCAGCTCATCCAGTCGGGCGGAGCCGTAAGAGATACTGATCTCGTTAGCACCAGTCAGATCACCGCCCACCAAGTCACCGTAACCTACGGTGATGCGGTTGTCGCCACTCAGGTCGGGCAGGGTAACGTCGCAGTACTTCGCCTCTGTTTCCAGGCTAGCCGAAGCGGGCATTTTTACGGAGTAATAGACCTTAAAGTCATTACTGGAGTTTCCTCCCCAGCCCCAATCACCGTCAAATATTCTTTCGAGTATTCCTTTGCTACTGCGGCGGTTATTGCCGATTGAGGTCGTTGCGGAAGCACTATTCCCACCACCAGAGAGGCTGATTTCAATACGGTCGAAGGTGTTGTCGGCATCCTCCTGATCGTCAGCGGAGACTTTAATCCGTACATCAATTTGTACTTCGTCACGCTCCCAGGTTTCAACCCGGATGGATCCGTAGCGGTTTTCAAGGCGGACGTTTCCGCTGCCGTTTACGTCGAAGGTTTTGGAATATTTTTTCTCAAAGTCTTGCCGGAAGACCAACGGAAAGTCGGCCGCTTGAAGGGGAAGCTGCAGCAGGATAAACGCTGGCAGCAGCATCGCCATGATAGTTTTATAAATCATTGTTTGGTTGTTGAGTAGTAGTCGAAGAAGAAGGGGTAGAAGGCAAGTGCTGCTGAATGCGCAGCAGAATATCCAGTTTGGTTCGGTAGGTTTCAATCAGTTTCTGTACGAGGGCTGCCCGTTGGGAGACGGGTACTTCGAGTAAGTTTGCGCGAATTTCGGCGGTTGCCTCATCAATAGCTTCCAGGTCTTTGACCAATTGTGGGTCGTGGTTTACCTGGCTGACTTTGGTGAAATTTTCGGCAATCGTCTCCCGGTAGTAAGACTCTGTTTCGGCTAATTCCGGGTCGATAAGATCCAGCTCAGCGGCCATTTGTTCCTCGCTACCTGTTTGATAGCCACGGTTATTTCCAATCAAAAAGGCAGCCGTAATGAGTAGCAACATGGAGGCAGCAATGCCCAGTATGGGCATCAGGCGGCGGCGGCGATGCACGACCTGCAAGGGTGGCATCGGGCTGGCACCCGCCTGTTCACCAAGGGCGGCAAAGACGCGCCCCTCGAGCCTCGGCGGTGGGGTGCTGTCATCAAAAGCATCCCGATTATTGGCCACAAAGGCTTCGAACGGATCGTTATCGTCGTCTCCATCGGTGTGGATGGCAGATTCGATGCGGTTCCAAATGTCCGGAGAAGGCGTTTCCTCGTCAAAGGCTTCCCGGTTGTTGAGGATGAAATCCTCGAGATTATCGGTAGTCATGGGAGGATTATTTAGATTCGTTGAGTAATGCAGCCAGGCGCTTACGTGCTCGGCTGTATTGGGATTTGCTCGTCCCGACACTAATGCCAAGGATCTGAGAAATTTCTTCGTGGTCGTAGCCTTCAAAAAGGTAGAGCGACAATACAACACGATAGCCTTCGCTGAGTTGGCGGGTGGCTCGTTTGATGCGTTCTACACTCATACCCTGGGCGCTCACCGCAGGTGCAGGGGAGGGGTTTTCAACAGCTGCGTCATGACGGCCGGGGTCGAAATCTGTCGTCAATAATCGGCGCTTCTTCAGGTGGTCGATGCAGCGGTTAACGACGATGCGTTTGATCCAGGCACTGATGGATGCGTCAAAATTGAAGGTATCGATCTTGCCGAAGATATCGACGAAGGCGACCTGCAAAACGTCCTCCGCATCATGTGCATGTTTCAGCATCCGGAGGCAAAGGTTGTACATCGGCTTAGCGTAATGCCCATAAAGCGCTCGTTGCGCGGTCCGGTCTTTACGCTGACAGCCCAGTACCAGTTCGCGGTGTGTATCGCGGTAGTCGGCGGCGGTCGGCATGGATTTAAGTATTGGTTGTGCTCCCACGGTTAGTTTTGGTTGCTGTTGTTGTTAAGAAAGACGACATCGGCAATAAGGGGTTGCACGGAAGGTTAAAATATTTTTCGCTGCCCGTTAAATCTTCCGTTGAGTAATCGAAAGTTATCTAAGCATTGCTCCTTCTAGTCCCTTCCCTTGCACCAGCGGCCCCGCGCCCTAAACCGCTTCCCGATGTCGATCCAGCTTAAGTAGCACCGCAATCATGATCGTAAAGCTAAGCAGGGAGGAACCTCCTTTAGACAAAAACGGCAACGGAATACCAATGACGGGCATAAGCCCCATGGTCATACCAATATTAACCAATACGTGAATCAGGATGATGCCCACCACGCCGTAGGCGTATGCACGAGCAAAGGTTAGCTTCTGCCGTTCAGCAATAATGCTCAACCGCCAGAGTAAGAACAAGAAGAGCATTATGACCACAAAGGACCCCATAAAACCGTAGGCTTCCCCTACGGCGGTGAAGATAAAATCGGTCTCCTGTTCGGGCACATAATCATAGCGGGTCATCGTCCCTCCGTAGCGTCCTTTACCCGTTAACCCACCCGCCGCAATGGCTAGTTTAGCCTGAATAACGTTATAAAGTTCTCCTCTTTCGTTCATGCCCTCTGGCCGCAGCCAGGCATTAATTCGATTTTGCTGATGTTCCATCAGCACATTATTGAACGTAAAGTTGGCCAAGGTAGCGATGAGTACGCCCCACACCAAGGCAATACTGGCTACCGTAACAACCGTACCATTTTTACGTAGTAAATGATAAGACGCTGAAGCCACAAAGACAACCCCCAGGCCCGCCAGTACCGGCCAGCCTACCCCCTGATAAAGGAGAAAAATGGCAACGGCCGAAGTAGCGACTGCCCCCCCGATCCACAACAGTTGTCTGCGCGGCACGAAGAAAGCCATGATGAATATGAGTAGCATTAGTAAACCTCCCGCCAGGATAGCCGGAGGTTGAAGGATCCCCAAAATGAACATCAGGGCGGAGAACCCACCGAAGATGAGTAATAGACGTGGAAACCCTTCGCGGTACATCACCAGGAAGAAGGAAGAAAAAACCAGGGCGGAGCCTGGATCTGGTTGCAGAATGATTAATGCCGCAGGGACCGCCCACAGCGCTATTCCATTAAGGATACTACCGGGTCGGTCCATTTTTTCACTCCATTGGCTGAGGTAGGCGGCCATGGCGAGGCAGGTTCCGAATTTGGCTAATTCACCCGGCTGAAAAGTAAACCCAAAGAGGCTGAACCAGCTCCGGGCATTGTTGATCTCTTTACCAAAAACAAGCACTAGTATGAGCAGCAGAACTGTACCTGCGTAAATTGGGTAAGCCCCGACCACCCAGGTCGAGCGGTCAATCAAGAGGTTAATACCAAACCAGGTAGCAATAGAGATGAGCAACCATACCAGTTGCTTCCCGAAGGAAGTGCCGAGCATACCGGCATAATCCAGCTCATAACCATCTGGTGGACGCTCAACGGCGTGAATCATCAGCAAGCCGCCGATAACCAGAAGAAAGTATAAGAT
>CALIGP010000276.1 GCA_938021455.1 uncultured Lewinella sp.
GTTTTCTTCATAGGAACGAACGAAGGCGGCCTGTAAGCCTTCACTGGCGCAGTTATCGGTCACACAGCCAGTCAGGTCGGCCGTAATGATACGGGAACCACCCGCAGCAGCCCTGAACGTGGTAAGGTCTAAGATAGTTATAAATGTTCCCGTTGGGCTATTCGCGCCAATGAAGTTGGCACATTGGTCTTCGCCGGAGAAGGTCTCAGCAAACTCCGTGCAGGTAACCACTGGCAGCGTATTATCCTCCACCGTCACCGTCGTCATACAAGTACTCATCGCAGCACCGTCACTAACGGTAAGCGTAACGTTAGTAGTTCCGACACCATAAGGGCCCGCAGGGTCTACACTAAAGGTCAGCGGATCCATGTCCGCATCGGTCGAGCCGCCGTCGAAGTCTTCAGCGGAAACGGTCGCCATGCAGTCAGCGCCAGCGTCGACGGTGACGGCTTGGCAGACGGCAACGGGGGGGGCATTACAGTTGCCCGTAGGATCATTGATAGTAAGCGTAATCATACAGAAACCTAGATTCCCACTCACATCGGTATTATTAATTATGACTTCATTATCTCCGATATCGTCGCAGCCAAAAATAACCTGGGGCGGTAAAATGGCTAATCCTG
Organism: uncultured Lewinella sp.; assembly: GCA_938021455.1. Lineage (GTDB taxonomy): Bacteria > Bacteroidota > Bacteroidia > Chitinophagales > Saprospiraceae > Neolewinella. The sequence continues at coordinate 624 of CALIGP010000276.1, forward strand.
CCTGGCCAGTTACAAGATCGCAGTTGTCGGTACTAGAAACTATGATGTCCTGTTGGACTATATTGAAGAATAAGGTAAAGCTACCGTTTGCGTCAAGGTCAAAGGTCGCATCCTGGCAGGTCAGCATGGGAGATACGGTATCCCTCACCGTCACCATCGCATCACAGGTACTGGACAGCCCGTTGACATCTTCCACAGTCAATGTTACCATGTTTGGGTTATTGGCAACGTCATCACAGTCGAAGGCATCGTTATCCACGGAGAGTGAAGCGATACCGCAGTTATCAGACGAGCCCCCATCAACGTCCGCAGCAACGATGGAAGCGTTACCCATAGCATCTAAAAAGACTTCAATGTCCTGGCAAAGGGCATCGGGAGGAGAAGTATCCGTATTATTCAACGTAAAGCGACAAGTATCCGATGCATTACCAGCAGCATCCGTAGCGACCAGTTTGATCTCGAACATGCCTACACCAAGCATGGTGCCCGTAGGGGGGATCTGTACTATCGTAGGGTCAGAAGTTGTACAGTTATCAGTAACCGTAATGAAAGGCGAATAATCAGGCGTTGCGTTTAAGCAGCTAGAGCCAACGACTCCGTCGGATAAGGTCGTGGGGCAGCCCGTAATTACGGGTGCCTCAGCATCCGGTGTACTCGTACACACACAATCCGCATCCTGCGTATCCGTCGTACAGGGGTCGCCGTCGTCACACACCATGGGGCAACGCATTTCCTGCGTCCCTGTTCCAGTAACGGTAGGCGTTTCGCCAGTACAGCCACCAGCGGCACCCGCTTCCCAGGCCATCGCCGTGGAAGATGGTGGATTAGGCAAACTGGCCAACGTATTGAAAAAGATCACTGCGCCGCCAGCGCCAGAACCCCGCATTTCCCAACGGTTATTGGTAGCATCGAAAACGATCTCTAAACTCTGAGCAGCATTTGAGAAAGTATTACGCGTACCGTCACTGCCAGTGGGGATAAAGCCCAACATTCCACCAATGCAGGGGCTGTCAAAAGTCACCCCATTAAAGGTCATCGGGTTGTCATCACAACCATCGGCGATGCCGTCCATGTCCATATCGGCGTTATCGTCAAAACCGGGGCATACATCGTTATCGTTACAAACCCCGTCCATATCATCGTCTCCGCCGAGTGCGGCACAGGGATCTCCGCCGCCCATGGTTTGGGTGCCGGTGCCACTTACAGTAGCCATCCCACACCCAGCGAGTTCAGCCGTCTCATTATAAGGCTCTGTGGCAGAGTCTGGCGGGTTAGGGCTGAAGGTATTAAGGCCGGTCTCAAAGAGCCTGTCTCCGGGATTCGGGCTACCGGGTATACCTATGACCCAGCTTCCACTGGCTTGATCATAGTAAATACTTACGATCGGATTACCCGGGCCATTGATTGATTCACTACCATAAATGTTCCGACCAGTCCCGTCCGTTCCCATGAAGGTGAGCGAAATCGGGTTTGGCCCCAAACAAGCATTATTAATCTCCACCGTCATTCCCGCTTGCCCGGAAAGGGCGGCGGTAAACAACAGGCAAAAAGTAAAGAGTGTCGTAAAAATTTTCATATGCTGAGATTATAAAAAGGTCGTAAAACGCAAAAATGAGGTGTAGATCCTCTGGTTCTTCTCCCCGGTTTGCTTTAGGGCGCAAAACGCAGGTGCTAAGTGGGTTAAAATAAGCAATGGCCAAGACCGTTAACCGGTCTTCACCATAATAAATGCCTCATTCTGAAGGCGGATGATCTCCCGTTGGGAGAGTTGTTCGTTCGGCAGCAGGAAACATCTCTTCAATTGGTCGCTGTGCCCTTCGTGCAAGCCCTCCAGTAAGATCAATTCATTCCTGGAGGCACAAAGTGTTTTCAGATTCGTCAACTTTCGTAGCGGCTTCAGGTCAGTAAGCTTGTTCTGCTGTACGTAGAGTTCTTCCATTTCGGTCAATTCTTCAATGCCTTTCAGCGAACTAATGGCATTATCGTACAGATACAGATGCTTTAAGGCCTTGAGCCTGGACAATTCTTCTACTCCTTCGATGGCACCATTCGTTACCGAAAGGAAGCCAATCTGGTCCAAGGCAGCCACCCCGGAAAGATTGGTGAGCCGGATACTCAGATTAGAACTCTGCGCATCCGGCCCGGCAAACCGTAGGTTCTCCAATTGATAGCGTAATAGCAGTAGGTCGTCATCGGAGGGGTCTTCGAGCGTCGCTCCCCGTCCTAACGTTGCCTCATTCATAGCCAATTTCCACTGCTCTTCCAGCCCCAACCACCATTGGCGGGCGAGAAGTAATTCGGAGGAGAGTGTTTTGGCGGAGCTATTACTCAAATCAGTTCAATTGCTTTAGTTACGGCTGGGGAAAACCCCCTGTAGGGCGATAATCATCGTCACCGACATAAAGGGAGATAGGTTAGAAAAAGATCGACTTGAGCCTCCGGTTGAAGTAGTTTCGGCATTCAGGGAAGCATCGGAAGGTGCTGTGTCGGTAAAAATCGTTTCCCCAAGGGCGTTGAAAGCCAAGTACCGATTCGTTCCGATGGACTGGTTGCCAACGGCTCCTCCCAATCTGATGGATACGGGTAATGGTGGTATGTTGGTAGCATTCAGCGTGGTGGTTTGTGTCCCGCCGCGTTGCCCTAATTGGACATTACTCAGGCCTGGCCCAGTACCTGGACCTACCATACTCCTGCCCCGGAGGTCGGGAAGACCGAAAGTAGTTCGGCCGTCACCACCGTAGGTCGTGCCGAGAATGGAAAATAAGGCCGTATTTTGACTAATGGCTAATAACTGACCTTCACATTTGGCCCAGCCGCGGGGTGCGAAGTTGCCGCCGAAGGCTATGATTTGTCCGATAAATGGTGTCATAAATGTGTGTTTTTCTGGATAATATGCTGAGTAACGAATGGTCTACGACTAGTAAAGTCTGGCCACCAAGCGTCCCTTGATTCTCGTCAGTGAAATACGGTCACCTGCTGCGTTAACGAAGTCTAAGACCCCAGATGCAGAGTGGTTAATTTTTTTGGGCGCTGTAAGCTTATGTACAACTCCCGCTGAATGGGAATACCCCGCCAGTAGCTGATGAAACTCGCTTAGCAATTCTTGTTCTTCTGCCTTCAGGCTGATAGCATTCGTTCCCGTTGCCAACGCAAAAGCGGGGGAACTCAAACCAAGGGTAAGAACCGTGGCTTTGGCCACAAATTTTCGTCTGTCCATGTAGATTATGCTTAAACACTGGCCTGGCGAGTATCCAATAACTCAACACCAAGCACCTAATTCAACCATAAATATAGTGAACTCAAAAGCACAAATCAGGCCTTAACCAGCTCTTTCACCCATCTTACCGCACAAAACAGGTATAAATACCTACTCCAAAGGAAAATCAACGACTCGTTTGGATCAATCCCCCTCCAACTACATCATCTCCCTCATAGAAAACAGCGCTTTGGCCAGGAGCAACACCGCGCACATCCGCGTAGAAATCTACGGCAAATCGATCCGGCGAGATCTGTTCGATTTTGCTCATGGTTCCGGCGTCTTTGTAGCGGACTTTAGTCACCAGTTCCAGTCCGTCTGCTGGTAACTCCGCGTACTTCTGCAGGGTGGCGCCGCCTACCATCATACCGTTCCGGATCAGGTCATCCACCCGGCCTAGGGTCACTTGGTTAGTAGCCGCATCGATCTTTGTCACGTACATGGGTTCTCCGAAGGCAATGCCAAGTCCTTTTCGCTGACCAATCGTGTAAAAAGGATAGCCATCGTGGGTTCCCATCACCTTGCCATCCACACCAACGAATTGCCCACCGGCAACTTGGGTTTCCAGCTCCGGTAACCGGCGCTTCAAAAAGCCCCGGTAATCGTTGTCCGGCACGAAACAGATTTCAAAGCTTTCGGCTTTCTTACTTAGCTCTTCGTAGCCCCAATCGTAGGCTAGCTGCCGCACCTCTGGCTTGGTCATATGCCCCAACGGAAAGCGGCTGCGGGCCATACATTCCTGGCTCAGGCCCCAGAGCACATAGCTCTGGTCTTTGTGGTCATCAGCACTCTTCCGCACGTGCCAGCGGCCGGTATCCGTCTGATTCAGCTGAGCATAGTGGCCCGTTGCGATAAACTCGCAATCCATGGCATCAGCCCGCTTCAGTAAGGCACTCCACTTGATGTGGGTGTTGCAGAGTACACAAGGGTTTGGCGTTCGGCCAGCCATGTATTCATCGACGAAATTATCAATGACGTGGTCGCCAAACTCCTCCCGGATATCAATAATAAAGTGAGGAAAACCCATGTTAACGGCCACCGAACGGGCGTCGTTGATCGAGTCCAGGCTAAAGCAGCCCGTCTCTTTTTTGGAACCACCGCTGTTGGCGTAATCCCAGGTTTTCATGGTGATTCCGACGACTTCATACCCCTGCTCATGCAGCATCATGGCCGTTACGGTGCTATCAATCCCGCCGCTCATCGCGACGAGTACACGTCCGTGCTTACTCATAATATATTGTTTTTCGCGGAGGTTCAAGGGCCTCGCCAAAAGTTGGTCTGTTGGTTCGATGGTATTTTGGTTTATGGGATACCAGCTTCCGAATCAGGTCGCAAAGGTAACGCTTGTGGGGAAGAGGAGGTTGCGTTGTGTGTATCCCAAATTGCAGGAATAAATGATTACAAGCCCCTCGACTACGCCCTCCACAAGGTCGGGCGACGCTTGTACGTTTGTACCAGGATCCAGATTTAACTTTA
>CALIGP010000277.1 GCA_938021455.1 uncultured Lewinella sp.
TGGCAGGACGTAGCCTCGGTCCGACAAAATGGTATGGACCATAAGTACCTCTGCGTTTGTGCAACCAGGTAAAACCCGGGAAGCTTCATATACAGCCACCGCAGCGTCGTTCTGAGAAGAGTTCCCACTTGTCATGGCGATTCCAGACCAGAACATCATGTCCGTCTTTTGTTTGCCAACGGCATCCCAGACCTGCATCATGGCGGAGGCCCAAATTTGACCATCGTTGTGGATGCCGCCATTTAACCCGGCGGGATACTGGCGGGTATCGTCTACTCTTCGGCCGCTCCAGAATTCATTGTGGCCATCCCAGGTAAATACGTGGTCGTAGCCGTCTTCATTGGTATTCCAAAGCCCGAAAGAACGGTTGTACGACGCTGCCCAGTAATCGCCAGAACCCTCGCTCAACCCGTTTACTTGCGAAAGACCACCATCGGTAAACCAGTCATGAAGGCCGTGGCCCAGTTCGTGGTGAATTACGTCAGAATCTTCGGCATCATCAACTCCACCGTCTCCGAAGATGATTCGCTGAGCTCCACCCGTATAGTAAGAGTTATCGGCATTATTTAAACCCGATGGATCAAATTGTACGCCACCATTATATTGTGATGGGCTTACATCCAGCCCCAACGTTTCGTTCAGGTAACGCATGGAAGCATCTACGTGGTAGTAGACATTTACGGCTTCAAAAGCGTTATCCGACCGGTCAAAATCCCAGTTTGACGTTGCCTGAGAAAACAGTCCTCTATTCGGCGCCTCATGATCTACTATTTCTGCGTAGGGGCCAATCAATTGATACTGTCCGCCACTAAAAGTGATATCGAGCAAGGTTACCGAAACCTGCTCAGCAACCAGGTTCGGGGAATTGGCATCATTCGCGTCACTGTAGCCGCTGGTGAAGTAACTCACCCCTGCAGTTGTTAGTGGATCTGGGTCAAAGACATTTCCGGTGCCATTTACCATCATAGGGAAAGGTAGCGTTTCATGCTCATGCTCTTCTCCATGTCCGTAGTAAAAGGCAATGTCAGATACCTTTAGTAGTTCTCCCGTTTGTGCGTCTACGAAGGACTCCCACTCTCCCTGAGGTGCGGTCGTACCCAACACTATACGGTGTGCCAGATGAGGAACATCCTTTATGGCAACGATCACCAGGTCTTCTGATTCAAAATTGATGTTACCGCTTATCCCGATATGGTCAAGGGCCGTACTTCTGGCAGCAGCAGCTGTAACCCTTGGGGTAACAGAAGCCAGATTGACTCCAGAGACAAACTCGTTGTTTACCATACCTACAGACTGGTCGGGGAAAACCGTAAGGGAAATTCCTCCCTTCCATACCGGTACTCCTTTCCAACTCTGTTTTAGCCGAACGGTTGTTCCGGCCGGGCGCTCGCGGGCGGCCTTAAACTCGAGGTTATCGAGGTCAGCGGAAGTAAGTCCGAGTTTACTAGTTGACCGGCCAAGGTATTCCATGGCCATCTCCAGTGGAGCAGCCTTAGTCACCGTTTCGTCGGTTCTATAGATCACCAGTGATTTCCCAGTGGTGACATCAAGCCGCTCTTTTTCAGTTATGAGACTGCTTTTTTCGGGTTCTACTCCAAGAGTAAGACCACGATCAGCCATTGGTTTTTGTGCAACCAGAGTTGCGGTAAGCCCAATAAGGCTTACAAAAAATAGTAATCTTTTCATTTTCTATTGTACCTGAGTTCCCTGTAAATAATGCCCTAATGTAGTTTATTTTACCGTTTTCTGGTGAACCAATTATTTCTAAGGTCGGATGGCTGACAGCCATTGGCTTGTTCTAACTTCATTTGGCAGCGGTTGACGGAGCAAAAGAAGGAAATCGTTAGTTGTAAGAGTTGGGCGCTACCGCAGGTGCAGGAGCTGGTTTTTAAAGAGCAAGGCGATCGCTACTCTGGCTACCTCAGCAAGGCATATCTTTGCGCATGACCTTTGCCGAACTAAACCTGAACCGCCCACTCTGGAATGCCCTCGAAGAACTGGGCCTGGAGACCCCTACTGCCATTCAGGCAAAGGCCTTCGCCCCCATTATGGCTGGCCGGGACGTCATTGGTATCGCCCAAACAGGAACGGGAAAAACCTACGCATACCTTTTACCATCTCTTAGGTTATGGCAATTCACAAAGTCCCCCTACCCCCAAGTGCTCATCATCGTTCCCACCCGGGAGCTCGTACAGCAGGTGGTTACTGAAATTGAAAAACTAACGCAGTTCATGAGCGTCGAGGTGGCGGGCGTGTATGGTGGCACCAACATTAAGACACATAAGGCTGAAATTGAAGTTGGCGTAGACTTCGTAGTGGGCACCCCCGGCCGATTGGGAGACCTACTCAAAGACGGCGTTCTAAAGCTGAAAAACATAAAGCGGTTGATTCTGGATGAAGTAGATGAGATGCTCGACCTGGGCTTCCGGTCTCAACTCAACGACATCGTTGACTTCTTACCAAAGAAACGACAGCACCTTTTCTTCTCCGCCACCATGGTTGAGGAAGTAATGGGAACCATCAACCAGTTTACCGATTATTTCGAAATAATCGAGACCGCTCCCTCCGGTGCGCCGCTGGAAAATATTGACCAGTTCTCCTTTGAAGTCCCCAACTTCAACTCCAAGGCAAACCTGCTGGAGCACTTGCTAAAGACCCAAGCGGAAATGACGAAGGTGTTAGCCTTCGCATCTACCCGAAAAATGGCCGATGCACTCTATGAACGACTCGAGCCCGTATTGGGCGAAGCCGTTGGCGTAATTCACTCCTCGAAGTCGCAAAACAACCGCTTTAATACGGTCGCGACCTTTGAAGATGGGACGTATCAGTGCCTAATTGCCACCGATATCGTGGCCCGGGGGCTGGATGTCTCCGCCATCACTCACGTCGTCAACTTCGACGTATCGGATAACCAGGAAAAGCACATTCACCGCGTCGGCCGTACCGGCCGCGCCAAAGAAAAAGGCGTCGCCATTACCTTCTTCTCCGAGGCCGAAAAAGAAGCTAAAGCCGATATCGAAGCATTAATGGGTCGCCCCATTGAAGTTCGCCCCCTGCCGGAAGGCGTTGAACTGTCCGACGTTCTCATCCCCCTAGAGATGGACCCAGAATACGTTGCAGAAGCAACCGAGTTCTTTACCGTTGATCCCGAACGTGCAGCCTTCCACGAAAAAGCAGAACGAAACCAGAAGGTAAACGTACGGATGGGCAAACGGGCAACGATGATGCTGAAGTATAAAAAACCGCAGTCCCGAGGGTCGAAACCGAAGGGGAATAAGAAGAATAAGAAGAGGAGGAAGTAGTTTTTTGGTCTTTTGGGCTTTTGGGCTTTTGGGCTACCGCATTTTGGAGGCTTTGGAGGCTTTGGAGGCTTTGGAGGCAAAATAAAGATCAGAAAATTAACGCGGATCAAGTGATGGTTGAAACCAAACCAGGCTTTGCGCCAAGATGGTATCGACAAGAGATCGTCTTCTTACCGGCGGGTAATTCCTCCACGTTGAGTATTCTCTTAGGAATCGTTAGTCCACTTTCATTAAATCCGATGTGCTGCGTGCCAAACACTTTGATGGTAGTCGATATTCCCAATTCTTGGGCATGAGCCAAATCATCATCAACAAGCTGATAATCAACCGGAGGAAACGATGTCGCGGTGCTTTCCCAAAGTGGCGAAAAAGTTAATGTCTCCCGGCTGATCACCAATAACTTCGCTAAGGCGGTAGGCTCAGTAACGCCCAATCCCACCTGCCTTATCGCAACAAGGTCAAGGCTAATTTCTTCTGGAATCAAAAGAGCATCTTCCCGCAGCTGGGGTAGTAGATTCAGGGTAATGGCCACCTGAGGTTCCTTTTGCAAAGCGTACTGCATTGTTTCGCTCAACAGGATGTCAAATCTTTTTGGTTCATCCAACTGTAGCGTCGTCGCATCAGCCTGGTAAAGCGCCCGGAGGTAAGGGCTAAAATCATTACTCTTAAAAAGACCCTGCACGGCCTTAAAGCTAACGTCATTGATTTCAACGAGCGTAAGCTGAAGCTCTTCGGGGGAGTATACTGTAAGCAGCGGAAGAACTAGCGTCGCAAAAGGCCCCGTGCCCGCATAGAGCAGTTCTACGGGCTTGTGTCCCAGATTAAGTTGATGCTCAATTGCCTCAGCGACACCTTTTACAAATCGCTTAGTCCGAACCATATCATCAACGCAACGAGCGGCCCACTCGGTACCGATGGCCATCCCTTCCGATGTATGAACGTCATTCCGCAAGGAATCGTCCTTTAAATTCAGCTTACTCATCTCCAGCAGCAAGGTTCGAAAGCCCTCGGTGGCCTTACTCAGTTCGGCAAAGTCAATCTCTTCTGCCAACAATATGGCAGCAATCTCCTGGAGCTTAATCATCCACTAATCTACAATCTCATAATCAATCTGCAATTTCCGTAAAGAGCGGAAGGCGGAACTTTCGTTGAAGCTGACTTCAATATCTACGG
>CALIGP010000278.1 GCA_938021455.1 uncultured Lewinella sp.
CATTACCTGACCGCCGAAGACTCGGGGCGAGCCGACACTACGGGATTGGCCCTTGAAAAGATTAACTTCAATGCGTTCCAGGTCAAGCAGGGAGAGGAGTTCGGAGACTTGTTTCATAGATTGGTACTTTGGTCTTTTGGTCCGTTGGTATGTTAGCTTCGGCGGGCTATCGGGCGGTTTACATTGCTAGGAACCACCATAATGATCATCAGTTGCATCCGCTGTGAAAGAATGTTTATGAAAATGCTGCGTGTGGTTCTGTTGTTATCGGTTTTTTGGGCGCTGACCGCAGGGTGCAGTGAACAGCTAGAAGAGCAAAGAGACACCGCCCCCTGGGAAGATGTAACCTTTTTAGGTAAGGCGACTACTTACTTCACCCTGGTAAATGCTGGAGCAGATTCTATATCGTACCGCTATGATATGGATAGGAACCAATCAGGCCAAAAGCACTATTCGGGAAAACTGGGGCAGGGAGATTCTATTCGGGTCAAGCATAGTTTATTCCGACCAATACGTTCTTATCTGGGGATTAACGGGACCTCGATGACCGGTCCGTATCTATTACCTACGCTGAACAGGCGGATAAGCTGGGACGGAGATAGTTACAAGGATACTGGCACTAATTCAATTTATTATGCTTACCTGAAAACGCTGGATGATGCTTTTCCTTCTGTAGGTGACGCCAGTCTGTTAAAACTACCGCTTGACGAGGTTCAACAACATCAAAAAGGACTCACCCAGGAAGCGCTCAAGCAAGGTGAAGCTTATGCTGCCCGCAATCGTGTCTCCAAGTGGCTAAAAGATTTTTATCAGCGCGAAGCGGCATTGAAAGGAGCTGCCGCTTTGGAATCCCAGCGTGGTTACCTTGATTATGCTTACAAGAAAACTCTATCGTTACCGCCTCACGTGCATCATTGGATCGATAGTTTGCTGGACGATCCAAATAATCTTACGATGCCAACAAGAGATAAATTACGACAATCGCATAGCTATAACGAAGCTGCCCCTCCCGTACCGGGCATGACCCTTGGCAATCGAAACAACCGGCTCGATTTCGAGGATATTGCGGATAGTTTCCCAACGGATGACGGGGACCTATATCATGACTTCCTGGCCGAATGGACGGAAAACCAACTACTCGACTATTCGACTTACGCCAACAAAGACGAATTGATAGCCCGCGCCCGGGAGATCCTGCCCGCTGATTACGTACAACAACTCGACTACATTCGCGATTCTATCAACGCCCGAATTTCATCCGATGGAGCAGCCCTGAAATTACTGGCCCTACCTTTTGCATCAACATCCGACACCCTAACCCCGCTCCTCCACCGCACAAAACCTTACACACTCTATAAATTCTGGTTTCCTGGCTGTCGCCCCTGCGTTAGCCAGTATCCTTTTGAAAGAGAATTACTCGCTGAGTACCCGAACCTGGAATTGGTAAACGTAGCCTACGAAACCCGCAAGGACCACTGGCGCGAGTACATCCAAAAAAATGAGATGCCCGGGAGCCAACAGCTTTACCTGCCAAAGCAAAAAAGAGAAGCCGCTCAGGCGGCTCTCGGTATGCTGGGTGCTCCTAGGTATTTAATGCTTGGCCCGGGCAACCAGCTGGTCTGCCGAAACTGCCCCAAGCCAAATGACGCCTTATTAACAACGTTGATTAAATGATGATTAAGCTTTATCCCCCCTCATGACGTTAGACATACGGACAAGCACTATCTTTGTTGTCCTGACAATTAAAACGATCGATCATGTCTAATCCTACCGTCTACATCTGCTCCGCCGTCCGTACGCCCATCGGCTCTTTCGGAGGGATGTTTGCTTCCCTGTCCGCCACTCAACTCGGCGCTGCTGCCATTAAGGGTGCGCTGGAAAAAGCAGGTGTTAGCCCCGATCAGGTAGATGAAGTACTGATGGGCAACGTCGTGTCCGCTAACCTCGGCCAGGCCCCCGCCCGCCAGGCAGCGCTCGGCGCTGGCATCCCCGACACGGTTCCCTGCACGACGGTCAATAAAGTCTGCAGCAGCGGCATGAAGACGGTCATGTTTGGCGCTCAATCCATCATGCTGGGCCATAACGACATCGTTGTTGCCGGCGGCATGGAGAGCATGAGCAACATCCCCTACTACGTGCCGGACGCCCGCTGGGGGGCTAAGTTCGGTGACCGCAAGCTCATCGACGGCCTCAGCAAAGACGGCCTCACGGACGCCTACGACCAAAAGGCCATGGGCACTTGTGCTGATGCGACGGCCACGAAGTACAGCTTCAGCCGCGCCGATCAGGATGCTTACGCCATCAACAGTTACCAGCGGTCGGCTGCATCTACTGAGGATGGCACTTTCGCCAACGAGATTGTGCCCGTTACCGTGCCGCAGCGCCGGGGCGATGACCTGGTGATCACCGAAGACGAAGAGTACAAGAAGGTGAAGTTTGAGAAGATCCCCAACCTTCGCCCCGCCTTCAACAAAGACGGCACCGTAACGGCAGCCAACGCCAGCACGATCAACGACGGTGCTGCCGCCCTCGTCCTCGTCTCCGAAGCCAAGATGAAAGAGCTGGGCCTGACGGCCATCGGTCGCATCGTCTCCTTCGCCGATGCCGCTCATGAGCCGCAGTGGTTCACTACCGCGCCAACCCTGGCGGCCCCGCGCGCGCTGGAGCGCGCCGGCCTGGAAATGAAGGACATGGACTTCCTGGAGGTCAACGAAGCTTTCGCCGTGGTGCCAATGGCCTTCGCTAAGGAACTGGGTATCAGTGGTGACAATATGAACGTCCTCGGTGGCGGTGTTTCTCTTGGTCACCCACTCGGTACTTCGGGCGCACGTATCATCGTTACGCTGCTGAATGTGCTGAAGGTGAAGGGCGGTAAGTATGGACTGGCGACGCTTTGTAATGGTGGGGGCGGGGCTTCGGCTTTGGTGGTGGAGCGGTTGTAGGTTGGGCTGCTTCGCAGCGGAAGGCCTTAACCACAGAGGTGCACGGAGGTGATCACAGAGGTCCACAGAAAACGCAAATTGTTTTTTTTAATTCATTTTCGATATATTTGTAACATTGCAAAATATATCCCTTACTTCCGTCGCACTAAACTTCTTATGCGCGACATCAATAAAATTACATACGATATCCGGGGCGCTGCCTTTAAAGTCCATACCGCTCTGGGGCCGGGTCTTTTGGAGTCAGCTTACGAAGCATGCCTTTGTTATGAATTAGAGCAAATGGGCTATAAGGTAGAAAGGCAAGTCGGATTGCCTCTCATCTACCATTCAGTAAAAATGAGTGTGGGTTATCGAATTGACTTGCTCGTGAACGAAGTAGTGATAATTGAGATAAAGGCAGTCAAAGCTCTGACGCCTGTGGACACGGCACAAATTCTTACCTATCTAAAGCTTTCCAAAAAAAAGATTGGCCTACTTATGAACTTCCATGAAGAACACATGCGGAACGGCATAAAAAGATACATCCTCTAGATATTCCCCCCTCCGTGAACCTCTGTGCCAACCTCCGTGCACCTCTGTGGTTAAAGCCCCCGCTGTAAGGCAGCCTTCACCCCTCCCGCACCACCGGCAACAACTCCAACACCTCCGGATCATACTCAAAGCTATTCTCTGGCACCAGTCCTTTGATGCCGTCAAAATGACGATAGATATGATCAAAGTCTTTCCGGATGTCCCCCGTTAGATGATAGGGCTTAGCGAACTCAATAACGCCATTACCGAAATCAAATCGGGTAAGGATGAGTGGTACATTGGCTTTGAGGGCAATGAAATAAAAGCCGGTCTTGAAATGTGTCACCTTGGAGCGGGTGCCTTCGATGGCAATACAAAGTCGAAACGCCTCCCGTTCCTCAAAAATTTGTGCTACGGAATCAACAAAGTTGGATCGCTTTTCCCGCACTACCGGAACACCGCCGGTATAGCGTAAAAAAGCACCTAACGGACCTTTAAAGAGCGTTGACTTACCGACGTAATTAATGTACTCCCCGAGGATCGGCCGGGAGTAGAGACCGTAGAAGAAGTCCCGGTTGGAGGTATGCGGTGCCACCGGCAACACATATTTTTTCGGCCAGTTACCTTTGTTATGGTCAACAATGCGCATACCATTGACGCGAAGCATAATGCGGGCAAGCCAGGCTGGAAACATAGAGGTGGTATTTTGGTCCGTTGGTATTTTGGGAAGTTAGCCTAAAGTTCATCAATTGCCTAAAGTACCGGCAAATAGCTAATTTACACCGCCTCAAAGTAGCCCGTTGAGCGATTCTTCTTCACGCCATCCCAACTAAAGTACCGGCCGTTCATCGCCACGTAGACGCCAGCGGGCAGGGCCTGCACGAAGGCCAGGGCACTACCAAGATTGAAGAATCCATCGGAGGAAGAACCAAAAGCATAGGGAATCATAGCGCCGGTTAGCACGATGGTTTTTCCCTGAATATCGGCTTTAGCGATATACTCCGCCGTTTGCTGTATCGTGTCTGTCCCATGGGTAATGAGGATTTGATTCGTCGCTACGCCCCGGCAGTTATTGACGATATTTTCCCGGTCGAGGTCCGTCAGTTCCAGGCTATCGACCATCATCAGGGTGCGCACGTTGAGGTCAAGCGTACAACGCCCCCGGTCGAGCATTTCGGGCAGGTTGGAATCTTGGAAAAAGAGTTTGCCGGTAACGAAGTTGTACTCCTTATCAAAGGTGCCTCCGGTGACGAATATTTGGATCATGGTCAGTGATTTGGTCAGGGCGCAGAACGCAGGTGCAAAGAACGTTGAAAAGCAAGGGATGAACTACCCCCAGAGCGTTTATTTTTTTAAGCCAAACAATGCCCTTATTTTGTGGTTATGGATCCAGGATTAACCGCACTTATTGTCCTTAGCCTAACCTTGGTAATACCGGCAGTATTCCTCCTCGTTTACTTTAAAAAGCGGGGCTCTACGATAAAAAGTACCCAGCGAATCATCAGCGATCGGGATTTTTTACGGATTTTTCATGACCATCCCGGAGGACTATTGACCAAAGCTGAGGTAGCCGAAAAAGCAAACCTGACGAAGTCCGAAGCCGCAAGTCGGCTCGGTTATTTTTCCGAACAACTAATTCTTCGCCGAGGAAGTAATGGCCTTTCCACCTATTACGAAACCTATGCTCCGTTTGAGGATGCTGGCGACCTCGGGCTTTCTCCCGAGCCTTTCCTTACCGTCGCTGATCTTCAAAAAATTTTCCACGCCTACGATTACCGGGTAAGCCCGGCTGACCTCATCATTGCCACCGGTCTACCCTGGCGCGTGATCTCCCGGGAGATGAAGCACTTCAAGAAAAAGGGGATCATCGACATCCTACGCATCGCTCGGCCCGGAGACAGCTACAAGCAGTTTGTCCTCAAAGAGCCCTACATCAACTTACCCGAATCTTCCAGTGAAGCGAAGGCCATTGACTTAGAAATGAAGGAGATTCTGTTAGATGAGAACTTACTGGTATAATCGTTTCATCGATTCCTCCTATCTTGGCCAGACACCAGAGTACCAACTATGTCAGAAGATGCAATCGCAGGATTTGTCGTTATTTCTATAATGATCTCCTTGCTTGTTTTTGGCCTTGCCTTGTGGCGATATCAGAAAAAGACCAACGCGGAAACCCAGCGTGATATCTCCGACCGCGATCTGCTACGCCTGATCGCCGCTCAGCCAGATCAACTGTTGTCTCCTCACCAAATGAGAGACAAAACCGGCATGACGCTCAATCAATGCCGTACCCGTTTATCGGCACTTTTCTCCTACGGCATCCTGAACAAAAGCTCCAATAGCCGGGGGCGAAGTTTTTTCGGCTTTTATGTGCCGCTCATCGAACGAGAATCGCTGGACTTATCCGATGACCCCTTCCTCACCGTTGAAGATCTGCTACAAATTTTCGAGGCCTACGATTATCGTGTTACGCCGCAGGACCTGATCATGGCCACTGGTCTTCCCCTCTCCGTCATCAAACGAGAGATGAAGCACTTCGAGAAGGAGGGCATCCTCCAGCGGCTATCCACGATGCAGCAGCAGGGCATGACGATGATGCGCTTCTTCGTCTTGCAGGAGCCCTACCGCTCCGACCCCGAGCAGTTCCGCCGCCGGGCCGGCGTGATGGACCTGGAGATGCGGGAGATCTTGCGGAATGATAATTTGATTGTTTGATCAAACTGTCCAAAAAGAGCGAGGCACTACAGCGCCCGCTTCGCAGCGATTCCGTACTTCGCTAAGCGTTTTGAACCGTCCCTGGCGGGACTATTGATCGCTTAGTAGAACTTTGTTTAGCCAGCTTCTATATTTCTTTCCGATCGTTTACCAGTACATAGTTATCGATAGAAACATAATCCCCATCCAAATAGAATTCGTCACAACTATGGGGTAGTTCCGTAATTTTCATTTCGCTTTATTGGTGCGCAACAGGTTCAAACCTGTTGTCTGCTAGCTAACGGCTGAAGCCGTTGCTACTGCCCCATCCGCTCCGCCCGGATCCCCGGCTTAAC
>CALIGP010000279.1 GCA_938021455.1 uncultured Lewinella sp.
CTACGTGCTCACCTTCCCCTTGGAGGATTCGATTGGCTATCTGCTGGGGCCGACTTTCCTCCTCTACGTCCGTTCTCTTTTTCATCACCCCAAAGGACTGGTGAGGCGACACCTACTGCATTACCTGCCCTTGGTCATTAATCTATTATTCATTGACGCCCAGCTGATATATTACGGTATTACAGAAATAGATTTGCCCCATTATCTTCAGGTGCTCATGAGTACAGAGTGGGTGTTTGTTTTCCGCATGTTGTACCTGCTTTTTTACGTCTGGCTATCGATCAGAATTCTTAACGAATATCAGGAGGCGATCAAGGGCTATTTCGCGGATTTGTCCGACGTGAATTTCGAATGGCTACGGGTTTTTCTGTGGGGAACCATTGGCGTTATCTCCATTGATTTGGCTACCTCTGGCTTTGAGCTTCTCTTCGGAGAACGTAATTGGGACACGGGTTACCTTACCATCTTCAGCATGATTGGCCTCATCGGATACCTGGGCTATCATGGTATCACCCAGGCCAATATTTTACTGCCTGATTTCATGTGGGTTCAGCAACGGGAGATTACTCAAACTTCTTCGGAACAACAAGATGAGGCGCAGCCGCAGGTGCAGGGGAAGTTGAAGAGCAAGGAAGCCAGCCTCCCAACTCCGCCGCTACCCGACGCCGAAAAACTGGCCGATCGCCTGGCCTTGGTCCTCGTTAAAGACGAGGCCTACCTCGACGAAGAACTCACCCTCGGCAAGCTCGCTGCGCTGCTGCCTTGCCCCGACAAGAAGCTGTCCCAACTCCTCAATCAGCATCTCAATACCTCTTTCTATGACATCGTTAACCATCATCGCATTGAAGCCGTCAAAGCCATGATGAACGAAGATTCCTACGGTCGGAAACCCATCATCGAGATCGCCTACGCCTGTGGATTTAAGTCGAAGACGAGCTTCAACCGGGTGTTTAAGAAGGTTACGGGAACGACGCCAGGGGAATGGCGGTCCAATAGCTAGACATTCTTCACCATCATATCCGGTAGCTTCTCGACTCTTCTCTGTGCACTTTGTGTCTTTGTTTTCTATGTGTCGCAAATGGAATTGCGTAGCAATTATAGCTGGAGCGCTTCGCGCTTTTTAACACAAGGCACACAAAGAGCACAGAGAAGAGGCAGTCCTTTAATCACCTCTACTATTTAATCCGTTAGCTAACGGACTCTTCTTTGTGTCCTCTGTGTCTTTGTTTTCTGTGTGTCACGCCTAAATTGCGCAGCAATAATGACTGGAGCGCTTCGTGCTTTTTAACACAAGGCACACAAAGGCACAAAGAGCACAGAGAAGAGCTTCCCGGTAAACGAAGGTCTTGATCGTTAATCCAAAAAAGGCCATAACCCCTTCAGACTTTTTTTCTGGTGAGTGGCCGATTTTAGCCAGAATCCCCTCAATTCCCCGTTAAAAAGCGTACCAATGCTTCCATTGGTACCCTTTAACCGTTGAATTCCCGCTCTTTTGTCATCGTTAACCGATTTGGGCAACACGTCCATTCCACCACCTAACGAACGACAACACCATGCGTATACTTTTCTTTTCTCTTCTTCTCCTACTATTAAC
Organism: uncultured Lewinella sp.; assembly: GCA_938021455.1. Lineage (GTDB taxonomy): Bacteria > Bacteroidota > Bacteroidia > Chitinophagales > Saprospiraceae > Neolewinella. The sequence goes on from CALIGP010000279.1 coordinate 1,595, forward strand.
CTATTCCTGCGGCTCCACCAAAGAGGTTATCCCCGTACTCAACAGCACTTCCGAGCTGGATGCTTATGCGGATGAGAACTTCGCCAAGTCCACCATCCCCGGCCTATCCATCATCGCCTTTAACGAAGGCGGGCGGCTCTACACCCGCAACTTCGGCTATGCGAACTTAAAGGAAGAGCGCCCTTTCGATGAAAACACCATCCAGAACATTGCTTCTATCTCCAAAACCTTCATCGCCGTTGCGCTAATGAAGGCCGTTGATGAAGGTAAACTAAAACTCGACGACGAGATCAACCAGTACCTCCCCTTTCCGGTCGTGCACCCGAAGTACCCCGAAGTACCAATAACGGTACGCCATTTGGCTAACCATACTTCCGGTATTCAAGATAGTAAGCACTACCTCCATGCCTACTACTTCCTAGATCGGGAAAACGTCCGCCTAGAAGACGTACCGAAAGATACCCGTGAATTTATCCCACTGATCAAAGCCAATGAAAAGCTCGATGACCGGGAAATTCTTACCAACATTCTAAGCCCTGATGGGGAGTGGTACGATAAGAAGCACGGCTTCACAAAAAAGGCCCCCGGTGAAAAGACCTGGTATACAAACATTGGTGCGAATCTTTCTGCACTGGTACTGGAGGGGGCAACGGGTATGACCTATGAAGACTTCGTCCGCCAACACATTTTCGAGCCTCTCGGGATGAAGAATACCTACTGGGATTGGTCGAAGGTGCCTACAGACCAAACTGCCACCCGCTACTTTGACATGGAGTACGCCGTCCCCGACTACGAGCTGTTGACCCGGGCCGACGGTGGAGTACTTACCTCCGTCTCCGATTTGTCTCTTTTTATGACGGAGATGTTCCGGGGCTTTAAGGGGAAAGGCAAGCTCTTGTCACCAGAAGGTTATACGGAGATGTTCCGCCACCAGTCATTGATCAGAGAAACCCTTCATCATGGGATATACTGGGAAGTAGAGTCTGACGGTAGTGGGTTTCGACACGACGGAGGAGATCCGGGCGTAGTAACCATGGCTGCCTACAATACCGAGAAAGACCGGGCGCTGATTCTTTTCTCCAACCGGGATGCAAGCGGTCAAAGTATGCACCATTTGTCACGAATTTGGAATGCTGTGGGTCGGTACGACTGGAGTAAATAATGTACATCCTTAAAACCATCTGATCTATGACGTCCTCAATACGATTACTTCTCCTCTTTCTTTGTTTGCCGCTGGTCTTATTCGCTGGGCCTAGCATCTCACCCGGCCTGGTCGGGGTGTGGGCGCAGGACGGTTACGGCAGGATTCTTCACGTTGAAGGAAACACTTTTACGGAATACCACACCTGCGCCATAAGCTGCTCTTCAGGAGAAACCTTTACGGAAGAAGAGTTTTTTGCAGAATTTACCATAGAGGAAGTAACGGATAGCAAATTAGCCTTACGAATAGGGCTTAATTGCTACACCTTCAAAAAACTGGATCGCCTTCCTGACTTATGCGCTAATCCTGATCCTGCGCTTAAGAATGATCCGTTGCACAACTTCGAGACACTGTGGCAGACCTATCAGGAAAACTACTGCTACTTCGAAGAGCGAGAGATAAACTGGGAGGCTATCGGTGATCGCTACCGATCCAAAATCACTAAGCGTACGACTCCCTTTGAGTTGTATTTGGTTCTGGAAGAGATGATTGCCGAACTGGGCGACGGCCATTCCTTTCTGGAAGTACCCTACGAGCTTGAAGAGGCCTACCAAGCAAGGCAAGACAGCTTACAAGCCGCCAAGCTAGCTAACAGAAACGAGGACGGTACGAAAAAAAAGCGGATAGGCATAAACATTGACAAGACACTGTCCAAACTGACGCACCATTACATCCCCAAGCCAAAAACATACAACGGCGGCTTGGTTAAATGGGGAATGATTAATGACGAAGTAGGGTACGTCCAAATCAACGGGATGATGAACATGGCCAACTACGACCCTTCCGGCCGTAAGAAAAATGCCAGCTTCGAACGCTTGTACGCCAAGATGGAAGCCCAAAGTGAAGACCCATTTGCCGACGAGGTGGCAGGAGCGCACTTCGTCATGAAGAAAGTACTGACGGATATTGGCCGGGGCAAGGCATGTATCATTGATCTACGCTTTAACGGCGGAGGTATTGACGAAGTGGGGCTGGCCATATTAAGCTATTTCTCTGATGAGGAAGAAGTTCTGGCCTACAAAAAGGCCCGGATGCTTTCAGCTTATACCCCTGAAATCCCCCTCAGGCTTCCACCTTCTTCTAAGACTTACCCTGGTGAGGTATTTATCCTGACCAGCTACTTCACGGCCAGTGCTGCAGAAGTGTTCATGCTTGGCTCCCTTACGGCCACTCCGGATGCTATTCGTGTTGGCTCCCCAACCGAAGGCATCTTTTCCGACATACTGGGAAGGTACCTGCCAAATGGCTGGTATTTCGGGTTATCCAATGAGGTGTACCTCGGTCCTGATGGCGCCAATTACGAGAATAAGGGAATTGCCCCTCATCACGTAATCGACTATAACAAAAGTAAATTCTGGTTTCTCCACCAACTAAAAGAAGAACTGCCAATGGGAGACGCAGCCATCAACAAAGTACTAAAGCTTTTAGCGGATGCTCAATAACCCAAATCTTAACCTCAAAAAAGCAACCACCATGTCTACTAAATCCCTCTTACTTTTCTTGTTCTTTCTCAGTTCAATTATCGTCTCCGCCCAGAAAGACTTCGCTACGAGCCTGAGCTTTTCTTTGCTCGATGAGCACATTGGCCTGCCAGTAGATGTCTACCTGGACGGAGAGCCGGAAAAATATCACTTCGGTGGAGCGCTATCCATTGAGCGGAGCAGCTACCACAGCGGTTTCTATCGCTTCAGCCACGTCCTTCAGCTGGGCTATTGGAAGCACGATGACCGGGAGCAGGTGGCTTACATCGCCCTGAAGCCCAAGCTAGCTTTCTACCTGGGGAACCTGATCGACCTGCACTTCGTGCCGGGCTTAGGCTATGCCCGTTCCCTACCCGTTGGTGAAAGCTACCGGCAGGAGAATGGCGCTTTTGCCGCCAGGCAGGATCTCGGGAAAGGCCACTTCATGCCATCCTTCGGGGTAGGGATCGGCCTACATCTAAAGCCCATTACCGGAGCTCCCGTGAGTGTATTTGTGCGCCATGAATCGGCGGTGCTATTCCCTTACCCTTCTACACTTACGCATCTGGGCTTTACGATAGGCTTCGGCGATCAATAGAGACAAGGCATGCCTTGTCTCTACTGATCGCCCCTCAAAAAACCCTTTTTACCACCTTAAAAAAAACAACCAAATGAAACGCTTCCTTCCCTTTTTGTCCCTCTTGTTTCTCACGTCCTGCCTGGAGGACCCACCCATCATTCCTGCGGCGGATTACGCCTGTACCACCTCGGAGAACTTTGCCCACCCGCAGGAGGACCGTTTCCAGGCTTTTCTGGAAGAAAAGAACGCCGAAGGCCTGCCCGGGATTAGTATGCTACTGGAGAACGACGAAGGTCGCTGGGCCGGCAGCGCCGGCCAGGCAGACATTGCCAACAACATTGATCTGGAGATTTGCCACCAGCATCAGATTGGTAGCATGACCAAAACCTTCACGGCGGTGATCATCATGCAACTGGTAGAAGAAGGGCTATTGGCCCTTAATGATAGTATTGCGCCCTACCTGGATCGGGAGATCGTGCGCCGCGTAGCCAATGCGGATCGGGCTACCGTACGGGATCTGCTGCAACACAGTAGCGGCATCCCGGAGTTCCTGGATATTCCCTTTTCCCTCGCAGCGGCGGAGCAGCCGCGCCGGGCGTTTACGGCGCGGGAGTCAATGGAGTTTATTTATGGTGTAAGGGCCTTGTTTCCAGCAGGTACCAAAGTCAGCTACTCCAATTCCAACTTCACCTTGCTGGGCCTGATTGCGGAGCAGATTACCGGAGAAAGAGGGGATGAGCTGTTTCAGGAACGCATTTTCACGCCGCTGGGCATGGTCAATACTTATTTCTCTCAGGATGGAAGCGCAGCCATGCCCACCGGTATTGCCCGTGCCTACGAAGACCGTAATGATAACGGCCGGTTTACGGACGTAACCGAGGTGAGTGCGATTCGAACCTCCATGGCGGGAGGCGTCGTGAGTACGCCGGAAGATTTATTCCGGTTTGCCCAGGGCTTGTTTGTGGAAGGAAGACTGGTTAGCCAAGCTACCCTAACGGCGATGAGCAGTATATCCGAACTGCCTCTTGATGATCCGGATATCTTTGAGTACGGCGAGGAATTCCGGGTTCGGCGCATTGCGGGACTGGGCCTCGGGCTATTCATCCTGGATACAGATCGGGGTATTGCCATCGGCCATGGAGGCGGATATGCGGGGCGGAGGTCCCGGATGTGGTATTTCCCAAATAGCGGCGAGACAATCGTTTATTTGATGAACTCTTCCGGAGGTTCCGTCAAAGAAATTGGCCGGCAACTACAGCGAAATGAAATGATGGATTTGTTATTCGGTATCTAAAAGAATAGGGCGCGGCCGCAGGTGCCAAGGGAGGTCAGGGAGCTATGATGGCCCGCTAACTTCCCTCTGCACCTGCGTTCGCGCCCTAAACTTTACGTTTGGCCAGGAAGGCAATATTCTTGCTTAGAACCGATACCAACGGATACTCTTGCCGTGAATTACGTAGACCTGATTTTTCTCCGCATCCAGCGTAAACTGAGCGTTGTCGTAGATCATCCGATCCTGCATCACAAACTTCCCGCTGGCCTTTTCAAATACGGCCAGGAGTGGTGTTCTGTACTTCTGGGTAACGGGTGTGCCTAATAAGACATGGACCTTTGCGGGAGATGCAGGGTATACCGTAGGGGCAAATTCCTCGGCTTTTGAATCACTGAAGAAACCATAATCTCCTTTGAGGTAGCCGGGGACTGCCGTCAAGTCTTCCTCATCAGAGCTTCCGCCAAGAAGCCGGCCAATTCTTTTCGCCGTTTTGGCTCCTTTTCGTTGGATAGCGTCAAACTTATAGGTGACGTCATGGACGAGCTCACCGAATTCAAGATTAGCCGTAAGAATGGTAAGGCCATCGTGGCTGTAAGCAATTACCCGATCACCAATGATTTCTAACTCCGCCATACCCGAGGAGAAGGCAAAGCGACCCTCCATGGTCACTTTAGACTTAGTCGTGATGTCGTAGGCCTCAAAGTCGTAGTAGTATATCTCCTTCTTCAGGTTCGCGTTGGTCTCGTTTACCTTGGCCGTAACGATCATCTTTTTGGCGGCGTCAAAGGCGATCTGAGAAAAGAAGAGGTTTTCGCCGTCAATTTCGATCTTGTTAGAGCCCCACATCTTTACCTCTTTACCCGCAAAGTCAAATACTGCTTTTGGAGCTGCTCCTGCGTAGGGCTCCCGATCGAGCTTTTCAGGTTTTTTCGTTTTTGCCTGACCCGTGGTGGGGTCAACCATCATTTTTTTGTTCTTGTAGTAAACGGCCATTCCGCCGTCCGTCATCTCGTAAGAAGAGATACCGCCTTCGCTAAAGTCTCTCTTCCAGCGGCCTTCTCCGCTGTCGTCATAATCAAAGATATTCATCCCTTTGGTGTGTACAATGGCCAGGCCTCCGTCGTAGGGCTCGACGGTCTTGACGGCTCCATCCAGTTTGATACGATTTTTGGTGAGTGGCTTCCCGGTTTCCATATCCAAGAGGTGAAATTCCTTGCCATAATCAGCCAAAGAGATGAGTCCGGGAGGGAATAGTAGGAGTAGATGCTTGCCATCGTTTACCACCCGGGATTCAAAGACTTTACCGTCGTATTTCCAGTTAATCTTGCCCGCAGCGAGGTCAATGTGGTAGAGATTTTGAGCATCGTAGTAGAGGATATTGTCCCGATCCAGAATAACGGGGTCTTTGCCTGATTCGGCAGCTCTGTTTCCGGCAAGACTGCCGAGGCCTGGCTTCAGATCCGTATCCACCGCCATCATCCGCTTACCGGAGGCGACCTCAAAGGCATACAGTCGGGTACCGCCCTTAATGCTAACTTCAACGAGAGAAACACCTTCCTCTTCGAAGAAATAGCTAGCCCGGAAAAGTTTTACGTCTTCGGACTCGTCAATGAGTTTATTGCCCGAGCGTACGTCTACCAGAACACCATTTACGAAGATGTAAGGAACGTCCGGAATGTCAACTACATCAGTAGCTTCGTCATGATCATCGCTCAACTTTTGAGCAATACCGGACAGGGCCTTTCGCTCCACGGACCATAAGGAGTCACCGTTCATGGGGTTGAGACCCACAAAACTGTATTGTTGGATAACGATGGGCGTGCTGGTAACGTCCTCCAGAAGAATCTGGAGTGGTAGACCATTGAGGTTGACGGAGTCAACAAACTGCTCCGCCTGTGCAGAAAGTGTTACTCCCAGGCAAAGAATAATAAGGGTAAAGCAATAGCGCATATGAGTAGGATTAGAATGAGTATTGAATCAATTCCGAAAGGGAGTATCCCTTCCGATAAGGCAAAGTTAGGGCAAAAAAGTGATCTTTTTGACACTTATTTGGTGTTAAATTAAAAAAGTATTAACTTTTTAATTACTTATATGTGTTTTGACATCTTGCCTTTTTAAGTGGCCTTATCACCTGAATTATTGGGTCTGACTCCCTTTGCGGTCATTGAAGGGAAAGTGCAGGCGCTGAAAGTCCGGCGTATCGCTCAATTTCAGTTGCTTCATTCTCTGTTTATTTCTTTATCGATGGAATTAGCGTATACTTGTCAGGCTATGTCCCCACACCCCGATCACGATCTGATTCTGGCGCTACGGGGCGGAAATTTTTCCGTCCTGGATGATGTCTACCGCGATAATGCGGCGACCATCACCAGCTGGATCACTAAAAACAGCGGTAGCCTGGCTGATGCACAAGATGTGTTTCAGGAAGGCATCATTGCCTTGCACCAAAAGGCCAACGACGCTAACTTTATACTGACCTGCCCATTAGGTGCTCTACTGTTTCGTATTTGCCAAAACAAGTGGTTGTACCATTTGCGAAAAAAAAAGCGGGAAGCAGAGGTAAGGTCTTTAGCTCCGGTGCAATCAGACAGGGAAGGCAACGTGCATGAGCTGCTGGAAGCGGTGGAAGAAGAAGACCTCCGTCAGCGTCGTATGCGCGAAGCCTTTGCCCAGTTAAGCGAATTATGTCAGCAGCTGTTACGGCTGCTGGCCACCGGAATGCCGGGCGCGGACATTGCTAAGAAATTAGAGATGTCCAGTGCAAGTACAGTCTACCGCCGGCGGCACGCTTGCGGAGAGCGGTGGCGGACTTTGTATGAGAGCAATAAAGGTGTATTGTCATGAGGGAAGAAGACGACATTCTCATCAGCCGCTACCTGGCTGGTGAGCTGACAATGGAAGAATTTCAGGCGTTCGAAGATCGATTGCCCAGGGACCCGACGCTGAAAGCAGCCTTGCGGGACCGACGGCAGGAAATGACCTTTCTCCGATCGGAAGCCAAACGGCCTGATCTGGACGCGAAGATGGCGGAGCTAGCGGCTGCGCATTTTACCGCAGCCGACACCCCGGCGGAGAACGCTCCGCAGGAGAAGGAAAAAGATAAAGTATCTGAAGCCAGGATTCGCCCCATGCGGCGGCGCACCTGGTGGGGTGTTACGGGAGTTGCCGCTGCGATAGCCTTAGTGCTGATGCTCTGGAACCCGTTTGCGGGCATCGGTGAAGACCCTTACCGGCAGTTCGCCAGCTATCAGCCGGTGTACTTGACGGAGAAAAGTAGTGAGGTAGTTCCTTCCGCACAGGCGGCGGAGACGGCCTTTAATGGCGGCGACTACGCTGTCGCCTACAACGAACTAAGCAATTACCTCCGGGAACGCCCGGAGGACAACGAAGCCCGACTGGCGCGCGGCATCGCCGCGCTGGAAACAGATCGGACCGACGAAGCCATCGCTACCTTCCGCGAACTCGCCGAAGGCAGCACCAGCTTCCAAACCGACGGCCAGTTCTACCTCGGCCTTGCCCAGCTGAAAGCTGGCGACCTGGTAGCTGCCAAAGCCACTTTCCAGGCTATCCCCATCGACGACCCCGATTATGGAGCGCGGCGGCGGGCGGTGCTAGGTTGGTTTGAACGGTAGGGGAGGAGGCAGGGTGCAGGTTGTAGGTTGCAAGTTGCAGGGGGCAAGTTATCCCCGCACTAAAATGAAAAATTGTAACTGTTTAGGTGCCCTACAATCGGTCCCTTCAGCAGGCTCAGGGACCGGTTTGGCGGGATGGGAATCGTCATAAATTCTTATGACGGTAAATCATGATATGATTCGGTGGCTGATCCTGCGATGTGCTGAGCTTGCCGAAGTATCGAAGCCACCTACCTAAACAGTTACGAAAACGCTAGAATAAACCCAACATGAAATATTTACTGACGACACTCCTCTTTTTTGCACTCTCGCTGACATTAGCGGCTCAGACGCCTCTGCGGCCCGTCGTTACTTTTAGTGGTACGGAACAGAATTCCTGGGCGTTTTCCATTGATGCTCAAATCAGTATAGATGGAACGGCAAGCGGTAGTCCTAACTGGGCTGCAAGGCCAGCGATCGCTTCCGCCTCCGGCGGGGAAGCATTATTATTCCAAAGGAGTGGAAACGTGACCAAGACTTCCTTCACCTCTCCTTTTCTTAATACGGCGGGCGGACAACCCTTTTTCCCCGCAGGGCAACCGGTATTTCTGTATTTTCATCAATATTACCGAAACCTGGAAGGATCTGTTTCCATTGAAATCCTTGACGACAGCAATGTCATGCGGAGCATCCCACTCAATGAACTCCTCGCCGCTGGCGTAGAGACGGAGCATTTCGACACTGTTCAGATCGATCTGACGGCCGAACTGGCTGGTCAGATCAACCGGCGGGTCAGATTTACCTATGATGGGACAAACTACTTCTGGCTCCTCGATGACATCGGTTTCTACGACGCGCCCCATTTTCCCGAAACCAGCCCCGCTGATACTATGGGCAACTACCTGGCCGCACAGGGCTACCCTTACGAAGTGGACTCCGCTGGCTGGGCCTACGTGCCCAACGAGCTGGTGGTGCAGTTCAGCGCAGACGCAACCGAACAAGAAAAAGAAGACATTCGCGAAGAATTTGGTGCTTTCGTAAAGGACTCCTGCGCCTGTAACCAGATTGAGCTTTGGGTCATCGATGGCTCTCGTTTTGTGAGCCAGGGAGGGAGAGTTGATATTGGCGGCAGTACTAACATCCAGAGTAATGGACTAGGCGTAAAGAAGAAAACCAAAATCGATGGGGTAGACCTCAACTACTACAACGGCACTATTTTAGAGCCGGTCATTCCGGTCCCAAATGATAGTCTGAGTAATGATTCCATCCAGGGGCTTCCACTACGGAATTCTAATGCACTCCGTATTGCGATACTGGATACAGGAATTGATTATTATCACCCCGAATTAAGGGATTACGTTGCCGTTGGCTCTAATGGCTTAGCTCCTTTTGGAGATATGGACGGAAACTGCCTGAATAACGATCCCATCGGCTGGAATTTCATCGACGATAATAATAACCCCTTCGATGATAACAGCCACGGGACGCACGTGGCGGGCATCATTGCCGGGACGCTGGATCGCTACGCCAGCGATGACTGTAATTTCGAATTTGTTCCCTACAAAACCCACGATTATAACGGTGTCTCAACGCTTTACAGCGTTGCCTGCGCGACCTTCCAGGCAAGTATTGACGAAATAGATATCATCAACGACAGCTGGGGCTTCTTCGGAGATTCCAGCATCGTGCTGCATAACGCGATTGACACCGCTAAAGAACACAACATCCTTATCGTTAGCGCAGCGGGTAACGACAGTATTAACCTAGGGGTTCAGGCGCAGTATCCAGCCTGCTACTCTGCGCCTAATTTGATTACCGTCGGAGCACTGCGGACAGATGGTGGTTTCCCGGGCAACGGCGGCCCTCTGCGGGGTGGTGCGAGGCTGGATCAATATTCAGAGCCCGCCCTGTTTACCAATTTTGACGATCGCTGTGTTGACATTATGGCGCCGGGGACGGACATTGAAAGTACCATCCCGGGTGGTGGCTATGCGGAAAAAGACGGTACTTCAATGGCCACCCCGATGGTGACTGGTGTGGCGGCGGCGGTGCTTTGCCAGTTGGACGGTAACATCAGAGAAATATCTTATGCCAGCGTTCGAGACACTGTTCTGAATGCAGCGGAACCCAATCGTTTCTACCCTGATTATGCGCGAGACGGACGCCAACTACGGGTGCCGGAACTACTGTCGGTAGCGGTTACTAATCTCGCTCCGGAGGAAGGCTTCCGGGTATTCCCCAATCCATCCGATGAATCTCTGGTGGTAGAATCACTCGCCAGCCGCCGGGCGGAAACGGTTGCTGTATTTACTCTTGATGGCCGGGAGGTGTTCCGTGGGGAGAACCTTGACTGGATTTCGGCGGGTGATCAACAAACGCTTACCTTACCTAAACTTCCAGCGGGAATCTACCTGCTGCACATTTTAGGCAAGGATTATCAATGGACGCAAAAAATTGTACGGTACTAGGAGCCATCCTTCTATCCCTTCTCTTTTCCTCCTTTATTTCAGCGCAAAACAGCAGGGCGCGGACGCAGGATGCCATGAAAGCAGAAGCGGACAGCAGCTATCTCCGCGCCCTTAATTCGTATAATGCAGATGCCTACGATAGTGCTGCCTACTGGTTTGAAAAAGCAGTGGATATCCGCGAAGAACTCTACGCCAATAAGCCTACTCTGGAGCTAGGGAAGGCAAGTAGTAACCTGGGCTCCAGTTTGCTGTTAAATGGAGATTACTTTGCTGCAGAACGGCCCCTGCGAAGAGCCATTGAAGTATTTCAGCAGCTGGATACCGTACCAGCGTTTCGGGTCGCCAGAGCCCGAAACGAACTGATCTCAGCCTGGACAGAACGCGGAGACTTCGACCTCGCCGAAAGAATGGCCCAGCTCGTTTACCGACGGGCAGGGGAGGAGGAAGATCTTGAAGGCATTCTCTCCAGTTTGCTCAATCTCAGCAATCTGTTTTTACGCAAAGAGGCTTATGAAACGTCGAAGAAACCCTCCCGGGAATTACGCAGCTACGTGATCAGTTTAATGGCACAAGCCTCCCCCGCAGAGCGGGAAGACTATGCACTGGATATCTACTTGGCTTACGCTCATCAAAACCTGGCCCTGGGCCTGACAAAAACGGATAGCTTTGCCCTGGCCGAAACCTACTACCTTATCGCGATTCCTACCCTGATGGCCTATGAAGACATTCCCAACCTTCAGATAATACGTAACAACCTGGCGCTGGGATATCTACGCACGGACCAGCTGACGGCTGCAAAACAGTCCATTGACATTGCCCGGGATCTGCAACAGTCTTACCGCGATCAGCGTAACCGCTCCGTCACCGAAGATCATTACGGAGAATACTATCTCAAGACCGGTGACCCCGCCAAAGCTCTGGCTGCATTCCAGCGGGCGCAGGCTGCGCTGATCGAAGGTTATCACCCCACAACTCCGGGTGATGTGCCTGCTGATGAAGCCCTCCGAGCCTCGCCCTTCCAGACCGACCTCTTCATCTACCTCGGAGACCAGGCCCGGGCGCTGGAGGCCCTCATTGAAACGGGAAAGGATTATGAACTGCCCCAGCTCAACGTCTACCAGACCTCTGACCGTCTGATCGATTTTATCCGGGAGAAACACAGCGGTAGCGCCACCAAACTCTTCTGGCGTAGCAAGGTGATGCCGGTCTATGAGGCGGCGATCCGTCGCTGCCACCTGTCTGGGCGTACGGCGGAGGCCTTCCACTTCTTTGAAAAGTCCAAAGCCGTTCTGCTTTACGAAGCCCTGGCGGGTAACGATGCCCTGAGCCGGCTGCCGGACAGCCTGCGGATACGAGATAATGTTCTCTCCCAACGAATTACCAATGCGGAGGGGGATACGCTTGCTTACCTGTCGGCAAGAGAAGATCGGGCAAAATTCAGGCGACAGCTGGAGGAGATGTTCCCTGCCTACCGCCAGGCCGGAGAAAGGCGCTCCGTTTACGAGGCCATGGATATTTATCGCGATTACCTAAAGCCGCAGGGTAAAACACTGGTGCATTACGTTTTTGGTCCGCAGCGAACGTACGCCATGGCGCTCGATGAGAATGGCGTTCACACTTTTGACCTAGGACGGAGCGACAGTCTCTCCGCCGTAGCGGAGCGGATGCTGGGGTATTTTGCTGCGGCCTCCGAGATTCAGAATGATCCGGCGGGCTTTGCCCGCGCGGCGTACGCGGCTCACCTTGCCTTCATCCAGCCCCTGCACCTGCCGCCGGGCCCACTCCTCATTATTCCTGATGGCCCCCTGACTTACCTGCCGTTCTCCGCCATGGTCACGGAAGCCGTGTCGGAGGTGCGCCTAGGTGAGCTTCCTTATTTGCTACGGCGACATCCCGTTACTTTTATTCACTCCGCAAGCTTGCTAAGTCGCCAGCGCCCACAACCCGAAGGTGAAGTAGCCATCACCGGTTTTGCTCCCTTTACCGATGGTACCGCCAGGCCGGCTTACCCGATCTTGCCCTTTGCGCAAGACGAATTGAACGGCCTGCAAAAAGACTTCGCCCTCGAGCTGTTCAAAGACGGGGAGGCAACCCTCGAACGCTTCATCGAAGAAGCCAAAACAGCCAGCATCCTTCACCTCTCCACCCACGCCTTTTCCACGACCGGAACGGCTTCTCCCCACATCGCTTTTCACGATAGCCTGCTGCTGTTGCATGACCTCTACCATCAGCAGATTTCGGCGGAATTGGTTGTACTCAGCGCTTGCCAGACCAACGTTGGCCAACTCGCTAGCGGCGAAGGCGTTCTTGGGCTCGGCAGGGGATTCCTGCAGGCCGGAGCCGGCAGCATTATTGCCAGCCTCTGGAATGTGAATGCCTTTGGCAGCGGGCGAATACTACGCGGCCTTTATGACCACCTGGACCAAGGACAGAATCGTGGCATGGCTCTCCACCAGGCTCAATTGGATTATTTAGCGGACGAATCCGTCCGACAGCGAAACAAATCGCCCTATCTCTGGGCGGGTTTTACTTATTATGGCCCAGATGAAGCCTTACACCTGGAACCCTGCAGTGGGGGATGGGGCTGGCTTTGGTTGGCAGTGGGGAGCTTGCTGTTGCTGGGGGGCTGGTTGGTGTTGTCAGGCAGCTTATGGTCAGAAGACGTCTGACGAATCGTTTTTGCCTGACGCAGTCGGCAGAAACGTCGTCCGACGTCTTTCGGACTTTCCTATCTCTTACAGTACCCCGGAAAACTGCTTAAGAAACCGCACATCATTCTCAAACATTAGCCGAATATCGGTGATGTTATAGAGTAACATGGCTTGCCGCTCGATGCCCATGCCGAAGGCATAGCCCGTGTACTTCTCGGGGTCGATGCCACAGTTGATCAATACT
>CALIGP010000280.1 GCA_938021455.1 uncultured Lewinella sp.
TAAGTCGCTATCTTCTGTGTATCCAATACGCTATAGGCTGGACGCTTGGCTGGCGTTGGATACTGCTCCGTACGAATAGGTTTCAACTGGCAATCGATCCCCGCTTTCTCGAAAATAGCGTGTGCAAAATCGTACCAGGAAGCCGCTCCACTGTTGGCAAAATTATAAATGCCTGCGGGTGCTTCATTTGCGGGAAGAGATAGTGCGGCCGCGGCAAGGTCCGCCGCGTAGGTAGGCGATCCAATCTGGTCCGCTACGATACTCAGGCTCTCTCTTTCTTGCCCTAAGCGAATCATCGTCCGGAGAAAATTATGCCCATACTCTGCATAGACCCAGCTGGTCCGAATGATCCAGGCGTCAGGGTTGTGGCGCATGATCTCGTTTTCCCCCTCTAACTTCGTACGAGCATATACACTTGTACCCAGCGTGCGATCTGATTCTCTTAAAGGGCGGTTATATCCGTCGTCGTACACATAGTCCGTAGAAAAATGAACGAAGCCAACTCCACGCTGATGGCAGGCAGCCGCCAGGCGGGCGGCACCTTCAACATTCACCGCACGGGCTTTCTCCGGCTCGCTTTCTGCCCGGTCTACAGCCGTATAAGCGGCCGCATTAAAACAGATATCAGGCTTAGCGTCAGCAAAGGCGGCGCGTAAATCTTCGGGCTTGGTCAAATCAAGCGCAGAACGGTTATAGGCAAATATTCGGAGTTCCGTATTGGCACGAGCAGCACCTATGAGTTTCTGCCCGAGTTGGCCGCCGGCACCGCAGATCATGATTCTTTTCATTGTCAGCGAAGATAAGTTTTAGCCAGACTTCGTGGTCTTTCCTTTGTCGGTTTTTAGTCAGGTTTCCGGGCGCGGGACGCAGGTGCAAGGAATTGGTTGAGAAGCAGTATTGGAATAATCGAACTAAAATGTCTTTACCTTCGCCACTAATGACCGAAGACCAACGCAACGACGCCTTCCGTAAATACTTCTACCGTAAGCTTAACCGCCTTCGGGACAACGAAGATTACAGCTCGCAGGAACGTTGCCTGGCGCTCCGCCGGTTCCTGCTCGAGCTCTTTGAGCGGGCGACGGAGAAAGACAAGCTTCACTTCAGCACCAACTTCTCCCGGATTAGCTACGCCGCGCACAAATTCGGTGTTCCGGCTACGCACATTCATCAGGAACGGCGCTTCCGCAGCCGCCGCGTCTCCCAGCTCTCCGCGGAAGACATTGACAAGCAGCTCACCACCGGCTATCGCCTGGCCACAGAGCTAACCCGCGCCCTCTTCGGCGGCGCGGTCCCCGAAGACTGGGTCAGCTACCTGACCCTGCCCTACCCTTTCCCCTACGTTAAACCGGAAGTAAAAGATCGCTTTACCCGTTTGCGGGTCCTCGCCGTAGAAATCGAGCAAGAAGAAGAGCTCCTCTACGTACGAGAAGAAGCCCGTCCCGAAAGAGTCTACAGTATCCCTTTCGGGGTTGACGAAGTGAATAACCCTTTCGTCGCTCAGGCACTCGCCATCGTTCGGAAAGTCAGCGGACTCCCCGTCCTGCTTAACCTGATCAATGCGGAACTGAGGAGCGACGGACATTTGCACCCCGCCCAAATCATCGTACAGCCGGACTACCTGATTGACGTAACCGCCGTAGCCGAGAGTTTTGAATCCGACAAAAGCTACCAACCCTGGAGTAATATGGCCCGCAAGTTGGTACCCATGCGGACGGCCATGCCGCTGGTGCGGGGTAATCTCGTCAATTATTTCCTAGACCGACTGGTAGAAAAGCCGGACGTCAGCTTCAAGGAACTATTGGCCAATATTTTCCAGACTCAGCCGCTGGCTCTCTGCCTGTTTGAAGACCGGGAAATTACCGACCTGATTGCTCAACTGAAGCACCACTTCGTCAGCCTACAAAAATTCGTCAATCAGGAATTGACACGGATTGACGTCAACCGCGAGTCCATTCTCCTCGAGCCCTCTTTCTTAAGCCCAACCTATGGAGTGCAGGGTCGACTCGATTTACTGCAAGCCGGTGCCACCAAAGCAGACCCGACCACCATAGTCGAGCTAAAAACAAGCAAATACTGGAAGCCGAACAAGCACGGCATCAACCAGACGAACTATATCCAGACCCTGCTTTACGATTTGATGATCAACGAAGCAATGGGAGAAGGGGCCAACGTACGCTCCTACATTCTGTACAGCAACGACTTCGAAAACGGGTTAAAATACGCCCCGCCGGAATACCAGCAAAAGCTGGAAGCCATTGCTGCCAGAAACCAACTCCTCGGCGTAGAGCTCCTGATCGGGAAGCTCGGTGTCGAAGCTGGCAAAGACCTTGCCGAAGAAACCAATGGCCTGATCAACCGGCTAAACCCGGCCAAGATCCCCAGCCTCGGCACATTCTCCCGACGGGATCACGAAAAAGTACTCGACGTCTATGGCAAACTCAATGAGTTGGAGCGTCGGTATTTCGGGGCTTTCCTTGGCTTCACGGCTCGGGAGCAGCAGCTCTCTAAAACCGGCGAGCAAAGGTTGGAGAGCATCAACGGATTGGCCAGCCTCTGGCTGGAGGAACGAGAAGATAAAATCGAACGCTTTGAGCTGCTCGACGGGCTGGTCTACTCCGAATACGACCCCGAGACGGCCATCCTAACGCTGGCCCGACCTGCGGAGGACGACCGGCTGGTCAAGTTCAGGCAGGGAGACATCATTGCCCTATACGCCACCGCCGAAAAGGCGGCCCGCCCGCAGGATGCCATCCGCTCCCAGATCCTGAAATCGACCATCATCGAGATCAGCCCAAGCCAGGTACGGCTGCGGCTACGCAGCCAGCAGCTCAACGATGCGGCCTTCCGCCGGAATGGCTTCTGGAGCATCGAAAAGGACGTGCTGGACAGTAGCTTCCGCCACCACTACCGGGGCTTGCTTACGTGGGCTTCTGCTCCCGTCGAGCTGCGCCGACAGTGGCTGGGCCAAGCCCCTCCGGGGCAAGCGCCTCCGCTCACGACCACCATCGCCGACGGCCTAACCGAAGAACAAAACCGTATCCTACAGACGATCATCACCGCGCCGGACTATTTCCTCCTCTGGGGCCCACCCGGAACGGGGAAGACAAGTCAAATGCTCCACCATCTGGTACGGCATTTGCTGGACAACAGCCAGGAAAGTCTCTTGCTAGTGGCTTACACCAACCGGGCGGTAGACGAGATTTGCGAAAGCATCGAACGGATCGTTACACCGGAAGGAGAATCGTTTACCAACTACCTCCGCATTGGCAGTCGGTACGGGGTGTCGCCCCGCTTTGAGGAGCGGCTGCTGCAGGTACAGAGTCAAAAGATTAAGAAGCGGGCGGAGCTTCGGGCTTTGATTCAAAGTACCCGCATCATCGTCAGTACGGTAGCAAGTGTGGGCGGGAAAGGCGAGCTCTTTCAGCTCAAGCAGTTTGACCGAATTATTGTGGACGAAGCCAGCCAGATCCTCGAACCGCTGCTGGCGGGCCTCCTGCCGCGTGCGCCCCGGGCTTTGCTCATTGGTGATCACCGGCAGCTACCTGCCGTAGTGCAGCAACGCCCCGCTGAAACGAAAGTATCCGACGAAGCGCTGATTGACATCGGTTTAAAAGACCTGGCCACCAGCCTCTTCGAACGTCTCTACCTGACCGCCCAGCGCAAGGGCTGGACCTGGGCCTACGACCAACTCCGCCACCAGGGGCGGATGCACCAGGACATTATGGCCTTCCCGGCTAAGCACTTCTACGACGGGCAGTTGGAGATTTTACCGGAGACCATCCCCCATCATCAAACACAGCTCAAAAAACTACCCTCTGCACCTGCGGCCGCGCAAACGGAGAACGAGCCGCTGTACCATCGCCTCGGCAGTCGTCGCCTCCTTTTCCTCGACACCCCACCCGACCATCGTAACGCCGACCCCAAGGTGAATGGCCACGAAGCCGAAATGATGGTCGAGCTCATCAACAATTTCACGGAACTCTACGCCAAAACGGAACGGCCCATCGAGCCGGGAGACATCGGAATCATCACCCCTTACCGGGCGCAGATTGCGCACATTCGTCGCCACTTACACAAGGCTGGCCTCTCCGCCGAAAACTACATGGTCGACACCGTAGAACGTTATCAGGGAGGCGCTAAGCGCATCGTTCTCATATCTCTTTGCACCAACGAAGACGCGCAGATTCAAATGCTCTCTCAGGTGAGTGAAGAAGGCGTAGATCGTAAGCTGAACGTGGCCATGACGCGAGCACGGGAACATCTCGTGATCGTCGGTTGCCCGGATATTCTTCGGCAGAGTATGGTGTATGGGGAGCTTTTGGATTTTATTGGGGAGTAGTGTTTTGGTTCTTTGGTATTTTGGTTCTTTGGTATTTTGGTTCTTTGGTTCTTTGGTTCTTTGGGGCTGCCGCATATTGGAGGATTTGGGAGGCTGCTGCGCAGCGAGGATTTTCAAGCGGAGCTCGCGGAGAACAGGAGAGGCTGCTACGCAGCGAGGGGTTCACGCAGAGGAGGAAAGAAGAGGCAGAGGAGGAAAACGGGAAGGCGCTCTGACTCCTTGAGTTATTCAACTACATCCCAGCAGCCAGATAAAACACCACCGTCATGTAGGTCCAAAAGCCAACGGCAGCAATGTGAATAAACGTCTCAAATCGTTTACCTCGCCACAACTTTGGGGAGTAGACGAAAAACTGAAAAACCAGCCGAAGTGCCCAAAAAACAGACAGGCCAAGGCAAATTTTCCGGCCTAATGGTGTAGTGGTCAGTTCTTCTGCAGAAGTGAAACAAAGTAGACCAATGGCAAACACCGTGATGGCGATAAAAATCATGTGAGTCTGCATCATCTGCCGGTTCATCAGGCTGAGGGGTTTCAGGTCCCGTTTCCAGTCGAGGTATCCCGGAATAAACACGTGAAGCAAGGACAGGAATAATAACAACCCACCAATAATTTTAAGATTTAGCAGCATTCGGGCTTAGGGTATATTTGACAACGAAGGGGTTAATCCGGGTCTTGGTCACGTCTTCAAAGCCCGCCGCAGAAAAGGTAAGTTGCCAGTTGGCATCGGAGACGAAATGAAGGGCACCGAAGGAATAAGCCAGGTAATTGGCCGTATCCCGGAGATGTTCTACGACGATGATTTCTCCGTCAGGCTTCAAAGCCTTTCGCAGTAGTCCAAAGAAGCGAGCTCTCTCGTCGGGATCACGGATTTCGTGAGCCGCGAAGATCAGGAAAACGAGGTCGGTTGAATGGTCGGCCAGCGGTAGATTAGCCGTAGTGATTGGTTCTGTACCGGGATAGGGCGGGTAGGCTGCCCGGGCCCGTTTGATGGATGGCTCCGTATGTAGCTTCGGATCGTAAAAATCAAGAACCCGAAGTTGTGCATTAGAAAATCGGACGGCCAACAGGCTGCTGGTTTCGTCGAAACCAGCGTTGATATTCACGATGCTTTTGGGCTCCCCGAGCTCCCCCAGCCAGTCCAGTCCATAAAGATCGGAGCCATCGTAAACGTACCAGGAAACGAGTAGGGAAGTGAAGGTGGTAAAGAGTACAAAAATGGCAATAAGTCCGCCCAGCAGGATGAACCGCCCACCCAGCCAGGTCGCCAGCCAAATACCGGCAAATACCCCGGCAATGGCCAGGACGTAAAACGGCCAGTTGAAGCGGATGATATTCCGAAGCCCCTGTAGGGGTGTGCGTGTGTTGGCCATCATAGTTTTTCGGCTTACAGGGTTTCCACGACTCCTCTTTTCCAGGAATAGGGTATGTTTTCAACGACGAAAGCGCTGGCGAGTGTGGCGTGCTTCCAGCCTCGTTTTTCCAACCAGGGCAAGGTAAGACTTTCCACCGCGACTGGGCGGGGTTGCCAGTTTTGGCGGCGGCCTTCAACGATGAGCATTTCTCGTGTCTCCGCGAGGTAGGTAAAGGTGAACGGCAGCGGGCCAGCGAAGCGGCGGGCTTCCTTCCAGTTCGCAAAGGGAGAGTCGGGAGGCAAAGCAGGGTCTTCGGCGTAGCAAACGCTTACCTCAAAGCCTTCGCTGGCGCTGGACACGTGGTAATGGGCGGCGGTTTTCTCTTGCTGTACGGAGATTCTGGAGTAGTTATAATGCGTCATTAGATTACCGAGTAACTCCATCTGCCGGCTGTCGGTCTGGGACTCCAGAATGTAGAGCCCACGGAGCCGTTTTCCCGACTGGTTCCCATAGCGGGTGAAGATGCGGTAGCCCACCAGAAAAAAATCATTACCCAGAAAGGCGGGCATAATACTGGGCCGCAGGCTTTTGGTTTGCACCATGGCGACAGCAACGAAGGCGTGTTCATCGTTGAAAGTATCTAATTGTAGCGGTGGCGGCAGGAGGGGTTGTAATTCCTCAGGTGGCAGGGCGAAGGTGAGCACCAACGATTGATCGAAGTGAGCAGAGACGGGGAAAGGGTGGCGCTTACGCAGGTGCATGGGGAGGTTTTTGGAGGCAAAGTAAGTGGAAGGGCTCGCGCTTCGCGCTCGGAGTAATGTGATATGGCTCGTGCTTCGCACTCGTACTTCCCGGACTACGGGGGAGGCTCCGCCTCCGCCTTTGTCCGGGGCTAAGGATGTTGGACCACTCCGTGGTCCGGATTGGTACGGAAAGCGTGGTGATAGATCACGCCACAAAATAAGGCGGCGAAGACGGGGTTCAGGTAGCCCCAAAGTAATAGTTCCGGCACGAGGGCACTCTCCAGGGTATTCATCGTCAGGATGATGGCGATCTGGAGGATCGCCGTGGGTTTCCGTTGCCGATCGAGGACGATCCATACCGCCATGGCGATCTCCGACAGGCCGATGAGGATGGTGAGTGGCCGGGCGTAAGCTGGCCCGAGGATGCCCGCTACGATCTCGGTGTGGCGGGGCACGAGGTTCAGGACTTTGGCGAGGAGGCCGTTGGCTAGCCAGACTAGGGCGATGAAGTATTTCATGGGGCAGGGGGGCAAGTTACAGGTTGCAGGTTCAAGCCGTCGGCCCGATTCGCGAAAGTCGGTGCCGGGTGCCGGGTGCCGGGTGCCGGAAAATAAGTAGCCAGCTTAATACTCTACTCAACCAGCGGACGACCTCTTCTACCGCTTTGAGCCGGCAGACGGTTTAGCCAGTCGATACCCCTCCACCAACTGCACCACCGTGCCATAGTTCAACAATCCGTCCTGTACGCCCTGGGCTTTGAGGTAGGTATTGTAGGTGGCGTTACGGATGGCGGGGGCAATGTCTTTAAAGCGGGCG
>CALIGP010000281.1 GCA_938021455.1 uncultured Lewinella sp.
TAGGCATAGCGGGAGGTTAATGGCGGCAAAATAACGCTCCTCGGGGAAAACTAGTTGCGCGGCATACGCGCCGCGCGCCGCGCGCTATAAATTTGTAGCGCGGCTGGAAGCCGCTTCGGCCGGTCGCTGCTGGAAGCAGCGTACACCGCTCCAACAACACTCTTTGCACCTGTCCCGATAGTTATCGGGGCGCCCTCTACCCCAATCGCAGCCCGAATTTCACAATACAGTAGATCGCTCGCACCCCGTCTCGCCAACCAATTTTTTTCCCTTCTTCGTAGGTACGGCCGTAATAACTGATGCCCACCTCGTAGATACGGACGTTTTTGATGCGGCTGATCTTGGCCGTAACCTCTGGCTCAAAGCCGAACCGTTTTTCCTTCAGCGTCAGTGATTGGATCATTTCCCGACGAAAAAGCTTATAGCAGGTTTCCATATCCGTCAGGTTCAGATTGGTGAACATGTTGGAGAGCGTCGTGAGGAACTTGTTCCCGATCGTGTGCCAAAAGAACAGGATACGGTGCGGCTTGCTGCCCATAAAACGGCTGCCGTAGACGACGTCCGCAAAACCTGCCAAAACGGGTTTCAGCAAGTCGTTGTATTCCTCCGGATCGTACTCCAGATCAGCATCCTGAATGATGAGGTACTCGCCGGTTGCCCGGGCGATGCCCGTATGCAGTGCAGCACCCTTTCCCTTATTGACTTCATGGGCGAAGTACTGAAGGTTCAACTCGGCGTTCGCCTGCTGGTAGCGGGCTACGGCACCCGCTGTATCGTCCGACGAGCAATCGTTGACGATAATGATCTCCTTGGTCAGCCCGCCGATTAGTTTCACATCGCGGACTTTGTCCAGGATCAGGTGAATGGTACGTTCCTCGTTGTAGGCGGGGATGATAATGGAGAGCATAAATAATTGGTTGACCTCTTACTTTTTGAAGACAGTGGCAAAGGTACAATTCAGATATTGTCCGGGCTGACTACCTTCAGGGCAGCAAATTTCTATAGCCATGATTCCTTTTCTCTCCATAACGTTGTTTGTCGTTTTCGCTTTCCTTTCCGGAATGCATTTTTATTGGGTCGCCGGTGGGCGCTGGGCACTCGATGGAGCCATGTTGCCCGAGATGTGGGAGCAAGTGATGCGCCCGGAACGACAGTGGACTTTCCGGCTCATGACCTTGGTAGTAGCCATCGGTCTTGGTCTGATGGCTTACCTGATGCTGAGTTATTGGAAAGGAGATATTCCAGCGTTCCTCTTTCCCTACCGCCCCTGGATCACCCTGGGGGTTACTGCCATCTTCACGGTACGAGCCATTGGAGATTTTCAAAAAGTCGGCCTCTTCCAACGGGGGCAGACGGGCATTTTTGCGGAACGAGACAAGGCGATTTACAGCCCGCTTTGTGTGGTGCTGGCGGTGGGGAGTTTTTTGCTTTGGTGGCTGGGGTGAATTGAATTTGGGCGACGGGGCGCAGGTGCAAGGGGAGGTGGTAAAGTAGCCAGGAAAACTTAAGTAAGCAGAGGAGGGTTTAATTTTCAATTATCCAAAAAAGCATGAAACACTTACCCCAACTTTTAGCCATTGTACTCTTCAACCTTATTTGGATGATGGGGATCGGTGTACTGACGCTGGATAGCTTTGCTACTTTTTACACCAAAGTCTGCGCCCTGATCTTCAGTATTCTCCTCCCGCTTGCCATTAATTCCTACTGGCCATCTCTAAGCCGTGGAGAGCGAAGCCTGCGCTTTGGTGGAGGACTCGCGGCTTACTTCTTTTTATGCATGGTAACCATCCCCCTTACCGACTCTTTCAGTTCAATGTTGCTCCCCTGCCTCATCATCTCGATGGGCCTGCTATTATGGGGTGTCCGCCTGCCAGCTTTCCCCACAGAAAAAGAGGCAGATGAGGACGACAGGCTCGACCTACGGAATACTGAAGACCTAAGCACCCCAAAGGCATCTGACAATATGCTGGAGGGAGAACTCCCTCTGCGGGAGAAGGTGCTTTCTTAGAGGGAGTAAAAACCGTAAAAGCAACAAAACCCAGCCCTTACTTGTCTTCTCCAGAATCCCCGGAGACAATCGATTCTGTTGACGACCGCTCTACCGTCTACAAAACTACCGTCTACAACTCTACCGCCTACAAAACTACCGTCTACATATGCCCCGTACCCGCGCTCAAGAATCCCGCACCGCCGTTCAACGCCTTTACATCGCCATGCGTCATTTGTTGATCCGTGGCAGCTATAAGCCCGGCGGCATGAGTGGTAAGACGCTGATGGATAACCTGATGGTGCTGCGGCCGGAGATTTACGGCTCCATTGCTGATGACGAGAAAGTTGAGCTCAACGGGCTGCACTACATCTTTACCCGGCTGCCGAAGGGGATTGAAGAATGCCGCTTCGTGAAACTCATTACCCGGGAAGGCTACGAGAACAGTCACTTTGAGCCCATCATTGCACCTGCGCGCCGGCGCGCCGCCTATCGCATTGATAATAATGAGATGTACATCGAGATGACGCGGGGGCGCTCTGACATTTACGATATCCTGACGCACCTCACTTTCCTCTACGCCGAGGCC
>CALIGP010000282.1 GCA_938021455.1 uncultured Lewinella sp.
AGCCTTTATAGTTGTCGGGAATGGTGGGCTCTTCAAACCAGTAGATATCGTAGGGCTCAAAGGCTTTCGCCATCGCGATGCTTTGTTCTACGCTCTGGCTGTAGTTTGCATCAACCATGAAGGTCACCTCCGGGCCGATTAGTGCCCTCACCGCTTTCACTCTTGCAACATCTTCAACCAGTTCCGGCCGGCCGACTTTGATCTTTACTGCTCTGAAGCCACGGGAGAGATATCCCCGGATGTTATCCAGTAATTTCTCCAGCGGGAACATCAGGTCAATTCCACCACAGTATGCCTTGCAAGTATTACTGGCACCGCCGGCTACTTTCCACAGCGGTTGGCCAAGTCTTTTACAGCGTATATCCCATAACGCAATGTCGACCGCGCTAATGGCAAAGCTGGCAATACCGCCTCGCCCCACGTAGTGGATGTGCCACTCCATGAAGTCGTAGAGCTTTTCTACGTCCGTTCCGTCTTGCCCGATCAGGGCTGGCGCCAGGTCATAGTTAATCATCGCCCGGATGGCTTGTCCTCCCTTACCTCCAGTATAAGTATAGCCCGTTCCTTCTGAGCCGTCCGACAGGGTAATCGTACAGGTGACGAGCTCAAAGTGGAAATGATCACCATGTTTGGCGTCGGAGAGTACCTCCGCCAACGGCACTTTAAATAATCGGGTATGTATTTTGGTGATATTCATGTTGGAGGTTGCAAGTTTCAGGTTTCAAGTTGCAGGTTGCAGGTTTCAAGTTGCAGGTTGCAGGTTTCAAGTTGCAGGTTGCAGGTTGCAGGTTGCAGGGAATAAAACCGGCAACTTGTAACCTGCAACTTACAACCTGTTTAAT
This sequence comes from uncultured Lewinella sp., assembly GCA_938021455.1. GTDB lineage: Bacteria > Bacteroidota > Bacteroidia > Chitinophagales > Saprospiraceae > Neolewinella. The sequence goes on from CALIGP010000282.1 coordinate 843, forward strand.
ACCGCAGGTAAGTCGTTTTTTTATCGAGGTATTGTTCTATTCCATACTTTCCGTCTTCTCCTCCGGTTCCGGACAGCTTCAAGCCATTGTGGAATCCCTGGTGGAGTTCTCCGTGCCCACGATTGATGTAGATTTCGCCGAATTCCAGCTCGTCCGTGAGGCGCATAATTTTACTGATGTCTGTCGTGAAAATGATGGCTGCCAGCCCGAAAGTGCAGTCGTTAGCGTAAGTCATTGCTTGCTCAAAGCCAGAGAATTTGATAACTGGCAGCACCGGGCCAAAGAGTTCTTCGTGCACAATGCTCATCTCCTGGGTAACGTCTTCCAGAATGGTCGCTTCGAAGAAGTGTCCTTTCTCGTAGGCAGCGCCCTTAGGGCGTCCGCCGCCCGCCGTTACGCGGGCGCCAGCACTTACGCTCTCCTCGATAAGCTTCTCCAGGTTAGTGACGACGTTTGCCTCGGTCAGCGGCCCAAGGTCCGTATCGTCCTCACGGGGGTCTCCCACCTTCAGTTTAGCGACCTCCGCGTGGAAGCGGCTCATAAACTCATCGTAGATTTCTTCCTCCACGTACATCCGCTCGTTACAGGTACAGACCTGTCCGTAGTTGTCAAAGCGGCTGTGCAGGGCTCCGGCCACTGCCTTGTCAAGGTCAGCATCCGCAAAAACGATACAGGGCGCTTTCCCGCCGAGTTCCAGTTGGACGTGGGTCAGATTCTTCGCAGCAGAACGGGCGATAGCCTGCCCGGTTGGTGTACTACCCGTCATGGTTACCATGTTAGTAAGCGGACTCTCTACCAGAGCGACACCGGCCTCTACCCCTCCGGTAACCATATTCAGGACCCCGTCGGGCAATCCGGCTTCTTTGGCCAAATCGCAGAGCATCAAGGAGGATAAGGGAGCAGCGGGCGTAGGCTTAAGTACTACTGTATTACCAGCTATCAAGGCCGGACCAATCTTACGCCCCGCAAGAGCAAGTGGAAAGTTCCAGGCAGTAATGGCAACAACGACTCCTTTGGGAACTTTATTAATCAACAATTGCTCATTGGGGTTATCAGAAGGAACAATGTCCCCTTCAATATGACGAGCCCAGCCAGCAGCATATTCCAGGAAGGAGGACGTAACGTCCACTTCAAACCGGGCGACCTTCAGTAGTTTCCCCTGTTCTGCTACAATCGTTTGAGCCATTTCCTCCCGATGCTCCTTTATTTTATCGCTAAAGGCACGGATCAGGTCAGCCCGCTGCTTGTTCGGCAACCTCCGCCAACTCACCTGTGCGGTTTTGGCAGACTTGAGTGCTTTCGTAACGTCTTCTTTATTGGCAACGCCTACGCTTCCAACCGAATTCCCGTTGGCCGGATTGACAATGGTATCTCTACCACCGGAGGCACTTTCCCACTGGCCGTTAATGTATAGTTCAAAGTTTTTCACAGGTTGTGCTTTAAGCAGATCCTTTATCTGTCGGTTAGAGAAATGGATTCAATTGGGTTCTTAGTGGCGAGCGTCACTAGCGTCCCATCCAGCCGCCGTCAACCAAAACGATGGAGCCATGCATGTAAGCCGCCGCTGAGGAAGCTAAAAACACAACTGGTCCGGCAAAGTCCTGAGGCTCTCCCCATCTGCCAGCAGGAATCCTCGCCAGGATACTATCTGAACGTTCGGGGTTATTGCGCAAGGCTTCCGTGTTGTCAGTAGCGATATAGCCGGGAGCGATGGCGTTGACGTTGACGCCTTTTCCGGCCCATTCATTGGCAAAAGCCATCGTCATCTGCCCGATGGCGCCCTTACTGGCAGCGTAGCCCGGAACGGTGATACCTCCCTGGAATGTTAGTAGCGAAGCGGTAAAGACCACCTTCCCACTTCCTCGAGCAATCATATCTCGCCCAAACTCACGGGTAAGGATGAACTGAGCGGATTGATTTACCTCAATCACTTTATCCCACATTTCATCGGGATGCTCTGCCGCTGGCGTCCGTAAAATAGTACCGGCATTATTGATCAGAATATCCGGGGTGCCGTGCTTTTCCTTTACCGTTTTAATAAATGCATAGAGGGCGTCCCGATCGCTGAAATCACAGGCGTAGCCGGTGAAGGAACGACCGGTAGCCGTTACCGCTGCACCTACCTCTGAACCAGTAGAAGAAAGCGTGGCACTCACACCAATGATATTACAGCCAGCCTGCGCAAGGCCTTCAGCCATCGCCTTACCAATACCTCGTTTGCAGCCGGTTACCAGCGCCGTTTTACCAGCTAGGTTGAATTGATCTAGAATATTACTCATAATGGTTTTTTAGTGGACGAAGTCCACTTGAAAAAATACAATTACAGGTCTAAGCCTGACAGTCCAGCAGCACCTTCATCCCGTCCGGATTCTGGTCTATTTGTTCAAAGACGGACTGCACAGTCGTTAGTGGAGCGACGGAAGTTATCAGGGCGTTTAGCGGAAGCGACTTGTCGGCTACCAACTGAATGGCATCATCATAATCTTCAGGTTCGTACACTCTCGCACCGATCAACTGCAGCTCTTTCCAGAAAAACTTGAACAGATTAACGGGTCTTGGCTGACCGTGAATGGCCACCAGAACAATACGCCCCCGGATGCCCGCGACCTCGGTCATTACGTCAATAGTAGGTTGCACGCCGGCCACCTCGAAGACTACATCTGCGAGTCCTCCGTCAGTGGCGTTGGAAACATATTCTACCAAATCCTGGTGAATAGGATTAACTACTTCAAAACCCAGCTCCTTAGCCAGCTGGCAGCGGATAGCATTGGTTTCAGAGATAAGCACCTTTGCACCTGCGTGTTTCGCCCGCATGGCCACTAGCATCCCGATCGGACCACCGCCAAGAACTACAGCGTATTCGCCTGGCTTAATACCACTTAAGCGTACATCATGGCAGGCAACGGCCAGTGGTTCCACCAAAGCGGCCAGTTGCATATCCGTGTCTTCAGGAAGTTTGTGTAGCGTAAAGGCCGGTACATTCCAGTATTGCTGCATGGCGCCAGGGCTGTCGATACCGATAAACTTGAGGGCCGCTGCTACGTGATTAAAGCCTTTATCCGATGGTTTTGCCCCCCGATCATCAAGCGGCCTGACGACCACTTTTTCACCAGCCTTGAAACCGTCAACTTCGGAGCCAACAGCATCAATCACCCCCGACATTTCGTGTCCGATCGTAAGTGGCTTATCCACCCGCTGATCCATCATCCCGTGAAAAATATGAACGTCAGTTCCACACACACCGCAGTAAGCTACTTTGATGCGCACCTCTCCTTTTCCGGGTTGTAATTGTGCCACATCAACGACGTCAAAAGTTTTGTCCCCAGTATAGCGGGTCGCTGTATTCATCATATTATTTCTATTAATTATGCAGGGTAATTAGCCCATATTTCGAGAGCAAAGGTATCATAGCTTCAACCCAATTAGCGGTACCAATTGGGTTGAAACCTACCATAGATGTTCTCTCAGACATACTGCAATAATCTGGGCGCTACCGCAGGTGCAAAGGGAGATAAAAAGAGCAAAGACGGAACACCTCAGGCATTACTCCATCTCGATTTTCACCACCGTGGCCATTTCATCAAAACCTCCTTCCGCTGGGAGGGTTATCGAGCTTTCATGACTGTTGAAGGCAAATTCAAGTTCTTTACCACTCTTTAGTAATGACACCTTTTTCACCGGATACTTTGGCGGGTAATTAATCGGACTTAAGCTCTTCAGGTCGATCTTTTCTCCGGGAGTTGGTGCCCCGAGGAAGAAGACATAAATGGTCTTTCTATCCTTCGATTCCGTAAAACGGACATCGCTGGCCGAGTACTTAACGGTAGCCGATTGCCCGCCGTGCTTACCCTCATCAGCCTTTGCTTTGCCGTACCCATATTCAAGCCGGGAGCGAGTACCATAAATAGCTTCACCATTGACCTTTAACCAGCCCCCCAGGGCCTGCAAAACAGTGAGTTGTTCCTCTGGGATGCTACCGTCTGCCATCGGTGAGATATTCAGTAGAACGATACCGTTCTTAGACACAACGTCGATAAAATTACGAATGACAATCTTAGGGTCTTTGTAGGTTTGACCGTCAACATAACTCCAGGATTGATTACTCAGGGTGATGTCCGTCAGCCATACGCGTTCGGATACATCTTTTTTACCGCCCTGTTCAATATCGAGAATACTCACCTCGATGGGCAGATCGTCTTTTTTATGAGCGATCACAACCTCTTGGCCGCGCTCAGCAGCGTGGTTTAGGTAATAAGCACAAAAGTCTTTGCGGTATTGCTCTGGTATACGATTCAGCCAAACATCAAACCAGATGATATCTGGATCGTACTGATCAATCACCTCCTTCAACTGACTAAACCAGTAAGGATACCATTCCTCCGCGGGCACATTACCGTACAGCCAGCGAGTAGGGTCTTCGGTGGAAGAAGTCGCCCATTCGGGATTGTAAGGGAAGTGACTATCCCAGCCATCCCAATACTCTTTATCGTCGGCGTTACGCTGCAAATTTCGGGCATGGTGAAAACTGGTAATCAGCTTCATCCCCCGCTTGCGAACGGCAGTAGCCAGTTCTCCGGTAATATCCCGCTTGGGGCCCATATCACTAGCATTCCAGGGGTTCACCTCGCTATCCCACATAGCGAAGCCATCATGGTGCTGAGCAACGGGGCCTCCCCATTTTGCACCGGCATCCTGCATTATCTGGGCCCACTCTTCTGCATCGAACTTATCGGCGGTAAACTTAGGAATAAAATCATGATAGTTGAATTCAGATTGATCCCCGTAGGTTTTCTGGTGGTGCTTATATTCCTTGCTTCCTTCCACGTACATGTTTCGTGGATACCACTCACTACCAAAGGAAGCAACATTATAAGGGCCCCAGTGCGCATAAATACCTAGTTTAGAATCTATGAACCATTCAGGGTCTTCTCTTACTTTCTCCAGAGAGGACCACTCAGCAAGGTATTCCGCATCAGTGGATGGGGTGTCAATGCCACCTGCATTTGCTTCGCTGGGCTGACAGCTGCTAAAGACAATTAAAGAGCCAAAAGCAAAAAGATAAATTAAAAAATGTCTCATGATGAAAGATTATAAGGTGGATGGTAAAATTCTACGATTCAGGCATTCCAATGCTCGTCAATAACTGCCTGAAAGCGAGGATACTTCTGATCAGTTTCATCAAGCTTTTCCCGCAATTCTCTAAGCTCTTTTTTAAGCTTAATAATCGTCTCTTGATAGGCCGGATCTCCGTATCTGTTATCAATTTCGCCAGGGTCATCCCGGAGGTCATAGAATTCCCAGGCTACGGGAGTAGGTCCTACTGGATAAGACTCTTTTTTCCACCACATACTGCCAACCCCAACTTCAGATTCTTTATAGGGTTGAGCGTAGTAGAAAATTAGCTTATAGTCTTTGGTGCGGAGGCCAAAATTTGCCGGAACATCATGGTGGATTAAGTGCATCCAGTAACGATAATACGTTGCGGTACGCCAATCAGCTGGCTCACTTCCATCCAGGTTATCGGCAAAACTTCTACCCTGCATATAATCTGGTGTATTGCCACCAGCGAGAGAAAGCATCGTAGGGGCAAAGTCCGTATTGTTAATCAGCAGTTCACTTTTGGTCCCGGCTTTAACCCCCTTTGGGTAATGAACGATAAAAGGCATACGCATACTTTCGTCATACATCCACCGCTTGTCCATATAGTCATGCTCTCCCAACATAAAGCCTTGATCTCCGGTGTAAATAATTACGGTATTTTCCCATAACCCCTCTTCTTTTAAGTAGGTAAAAAGGCGGTCTAAGTTATCATCTACCCCCTTTACACAACGCAGGTAACGCTTGAGGTATTCCTGGTAGGCATCACTCGTTGCGGAGTCGCGTGGCGTTTTCTTAATGCCATACTGTGCAGTATAGCTCCGGTACGGATGACGGTCAGAAACAGAAGTACCAATACGGTTCCGAAGATCATCATTCGTGCCACGGGTAGCTTCCGAACCAAAATCAGGCTGGTTTTGGTCGTAGAGATTTTTCGGCTCAGGAATATGTGTGTCTTCCAGATAATCGGTATAGCGCGGGGCAAACTCAAAGTCATCGTGCGGAGCTTTATAGTGGTGCATCAGAAAGAAAGGCTGGTCTTTTTTCCGCTTCGTCTTTAGCCAGTCGAGTGTTACGTCCGTTACAATATCACTACTGTGCCCTTTGTATTTCACAAAATTATCCGGCCAGGCACCAGCCTCGCTGGAGCGAAACTCCGGGTCAAAGTATTTCCCCTGGCTCTCCAGTACGTGGTAATAATCGTAGGCAGCGGGTTCTGCCTTGAGGTGCCATTTACCCACCATGGCCGTCTGATAGCCTAGTTTACTCATTTCACGGGGAAGGTGCTGCCGCTCCAATGGCAGCGTATCATTGAGGGTGAGAATACCGTTAGTCTGGCTATACTGTCCCGTCATAATACTGCCCCGGCTGGGAGTACAAATAGAGTTATTACAGAATACATTCGTAAATAGAGCTCCGTCTCTAGCCAAAGCATCTAGTGTAGGGGTTGGGTTCAGACTAGCCAGTCGGCTCCCGTAAGCGCCAACCGCCTGCGTGGTATGATCATCCGACATGATGAAAATAATGTTGGGCTGCACCCTGGCCGTTTCTTCTAGGGATCCGTTTTCTGCATTACAAGCCGAAAGAATTATAAGTAGCAGCATAAGGACTCCACAAGAAGTTAGTATTTTCTTCATCGGATAATGAGTTTTTGAGTTGTGACATGCCCTTCTTGGATCAAGCGACAGAGGTACTCCCCGGCTTGAAGTTTTGGTAACCTAACGTGCAGGCTTCGTAGATCTTCTCCAAGCTCTACGTGCTGAGAATGAGCAAGCTGGCCTGCAATGGTAATCAATTCAATTGTTATTGAGCCACCTGACTCCTTCAGTGCTACCACTATTTCTCGGTCGGTGGGGTTAGGATACACCGCGAACTCATTAACTTCGGGCAATATCCGAATATCAATCGGTTGAAGAACCGGACACCCCGTCGAAGAGGCGATCGTGTCAACAATCATTGCATCCTGCGTACGCGCCACGCCCAGGTATTCCTCTCCGGGGTAAACTTCTACCACCTTGAGCGGCGCAGTAGTATAGGCCACTGTTTCTGTTCGGAATATCAACAAGGCATCTTCACCGGTCTGCGCTGTACTCCAGCGCTGACTTACGGTTGGTTCAGCTGCTTCACTTGCGCAAATAGATTGAGACGTATGCCGAATAGAATACCAACGCCCCTCCTGCTCAACACCCACCAGGCTACCCCAGGCGAGGCCGTAATAACTCACCTGGCTTCCATCATTAAAATGAACGACCAAACTGTCAATTCCCGCAACCGTTTCCATTCCAAAATGGATCGGGCCGGACGAATGGGAAAGGTAGCTTGAACCACCGTCTTTTTCCCGATGCAGCGTTATT
>CALIGP010000283.1 GCA_938021455.1 uncultured Lewinella sp.
GCCTTCCCAAATTTTAATAATATCACCCGGGTTAGCGCTGTAGTAATCCCATTGATAAAAGAGGACGTGGCCAAGCCGGGCACCAAGAATGGTGCCGCCAATCAGGAAATAGAACAGATAGTCCAGCCAGGCTTCGGGTGCCTTTTCGGCCAAGAACATTTTACGTACCATGTAGAAGCCCAGCATAAACCCGAGGGCAAACATGAGGCCATACCAGCGAAGTTGGATGGGGCCGATGGAAACTATTTCAGGGGAAGCGGTCCAGGTAATGTATGCGAGCATAATGGCAGATTGTAGAGGCGAAGGTAAGCAATCGCTCTCTCCCTATTTCATTCGTTCAATCAGCCGACCACTAACTCTAAGGAAGTCCATCTCCGTAATGATACCTACCAGTTCCTCTTCTTTTACGACAGGTAAACAGCCGAGTTTTTCTCCGCGCATTACTTGCATGGCATCCTTAATCGTTGTGCTGGGAGCAATGGTTTTCGGTGTCTTGATCATGATGTCTCTCACCTTTACGAACCCAGCTTCCGGCGCATCCGGCCGGTCTTTACGGGTGTAGTAGCGCAGCAGAGTTCGGGTGGTAATAAGGCCCGTCAGGTGCCCTTTACCATCTTCTACCGGGACGTAGCGGAGCTTACGCCAATCCATCAGGTTTGCCACCATTTCCAGCAGGTCATCTTCGTGTACCGTAAAGAGATCCGTTTCCATAAACTCCTCCACCCGCAGCCCCACGGGTCGGTAGGCCTTCAGGTCGTCAGCATTGGGTAAGGGCCAGGTATGCACGGGTTTTTCAGACATTTGATTCCGGATCATAGCGGAGGTAATGACCGTCAGTCCTTCGTCCTGATTGACTTCTTTGCTCAATTTTGTGAACGACTGCAACAGCCAACGGGCACCTGTCTTGTGTGCCTTAGCCCGGGCTTCGATGACGCCCAAGTAGCGCTCAATATCTTCTTCAGCGATGCCCCGGCTTTGCAAGCCCTCCCTGGCGATGGGGATCAACTCGTTGAGGATCAAATCACAACAGCCGTATTTTTTGTTGTTAAACCAAGTCAGTTCGGTATCGATACCAAACTGGGCGGCCTTAACGAAGTTGTCCTTCGCGTCCGCAAAGCTCATATGCTCCCGAATATCTTTATACTTATTGGCCATCCCCATCATCGTTCCCAGCCAGAAGGCGGCGTTGGCGACCTGATCCAGGACGGTTGGTCCTGCAGGAACAACCCGGTTTTCAATTCTGAGGTGGGGCATACCGTTGTCGCTAATGCCATAGCAAGGTCGGTTCCAACGGTACACCGTTCCGTTGTGGACCTGAAGGGCTTTTAGCTTAGGAATACCGTCGCTACCAATCGTTTCCAGGCTATTCTCTTCCACTTCTGCTCCGAGCAATACTCGGAAGCGGGCGATGTCTTCTTTATAGATCTCCATGATGCTCTTATCGAGCCAGTCGGTACCAAAGCTTACGCGCGGTTCCGGTTGCCGCATGTGATCTTGCGTTGTACGCACGTCAAGTGACTGCTGAAACAAGGCAATGCGGCTCTCATGCCACAGACGCTTACCGAACACCAGCGGACTATTCGCTGAGATAGCTAAAATGGGTGCCGTGATGGCCTGGGCGATATTATACAGCGGAGCAAAAGTATCCGGCGTCACCTGCAGGTGTACCTGATAGCTGGTGTTACAGGCTTCCATCAACGGGCTGTCGTGGCTGATGAACAACTCATCGATGCCCGTCAGGCGAAGTTCAAAGCCTTTGCTCGACTTTGACTGCGCGCGAATGGCCTCAATCAAGGCCAGGTAACGGGGTTTCGGGGTCAGGTTTTCCAGCGACAGATCAAACTTGCGCAGGGTGGGCAAAATTCCCGTTAGCACGACCAGTGCGTCGCTTTTTTTTGCGGCAGCGACGACCATTTCCAGCTGGGCCCGGTTCTCCGTTTCCATCAGCCGCAGGGCTCGGCCGGTAAATTCCTGTGGGGAGAGATTACACTCCAGGTTGAAGCGGGCAATTTCGGTTGTTGCCCAGGGGTAATCCTTCAGGCGTTTAAGTACCTGTATGTTTTTTGGCGTTGGCTTTAGCGTCTTTTTGTCCACCAGACACATCTCTTGTTCAGCGCCAATACGGATGGTTTCTGTTTCAAACCAGCCATGGCTCAACATGTACTCCAGGGCCTGAACGTCTTGTAATAGATGTCGGGCAAATTTGGTGCGGCTCTCGTCGGTCGGTACGTTTACTCTCTCTTCTCCCATAATATTTCGTGTGCGGTGGAGGCGTTCTACTTTATTTTAGTTTTCCCGCTAAGGGCTACTACCGCTAAATCTACGGAGATGTGCGTTTATTCTGGAATAATCAGGTAAAGTATTATTGTAAATTTCTGTTTGTCTCCCATGCGAACGATTTCAGGGGCGCCGGGCGCAGGTGCAGAGAGAAGGATTAAAAGCAAGGTAGCCCCACCCGCCGCCAACTTTTTCAGTTATATCCCCGTTTTTTGCCCATGACTCTCCTGAAATTTCGCCGTGCGTTGAGTGTTCTTGCGGCATGCATTATCGCCTGGTGTTTGTACCTCGTCAGCCAAGAAGGTTCTTCTCTGGGCATTTGGCTGACCATCACCAGTCAATGTCTACTGATTACAGCTATGAATATTGACCTGTGGCGTAAAGGGAAAGACGCTCCTCCCGCAGCATAACCCGTTTACAAGGTCTTCAAATATTCCACCACCGCCCAGCGCTCTTCCTCGCTCAGCTTGTCCCCGAAGTAATGCCCGTCCTTTCCGTATCCGGGCACGTTACTATCAAAAGTCCACTTCTCCTTTTTGGGCTCCGGGTCATAGTTCCAGCCCAGCCGCTTCCAGTCATAATCAGTGGATTTACCGCTGCGGGTCCAGCGTTCCGGCCGGGCTTTGGAGTTGAGCACCTGATAAACCGTTGGTACGGAGCCATTGTGGAAGTATGGAGCTGACGCCCAGATACCATCCAGTGGCGGCGCGACGTAGCCATCCGTTGGCTCGAAGCGCGACTTCGGCTCACTAGTCGCAAACCAACTCTTGTTATACCAGTCTACGATGCCGCTTTGGCGGATGTAATCCGCATACAAACGATCGGTCTTGATCACGTTGAGGTTCACCACCTTGTTGGGGTAAGTGTCGCCTTCGTCAGAGTAGGTACCATGGCAGCCCGAGCAATGCTCACCAAACAGCGGCGCGCCGGCCGCTGCCAGATCCCGGTCTATTTCCTTCGGGTAGGCCGGTGCCTCCAGTGTTTGCAACCAGGCGTAGACGTCTTTAAAGGCTTCCACCGATGTACGGCTGTGGCTGCTATCCGGTGCCCCCAACACACTGGCTTGTAGTAAGAGTTTGGGCATACTCCCCCGTCCAATGCCATTGTAGTAGAGGGTATTCTTTTTCTTGACGTGCCAGAGCGGCGGGGTATCAGTGGCAATGTTGTAATCCCACATGTCATATTGTGGCTCGTCGACATAAGTCAGGTCTTCCGGGTCCCGGTGCATCATGCAGGCTTCAGCCAGGCGGAAGGCAGGGTTGGAACCAGGCTGCGTCGTCTTAATTTTCGGCGCCATGCGCCGGAAATAATTACTGAAGTCTTCAAAGGCCGCTGGCTGCAGATCCTTCTTTTTAGAATACTTCATCGTCATACCAAAGCGCATCATGGTGCCCATAAAGACCATGCTGCTTTCGTAGTCGCTAAAGCTGTCTCCCAGCCCGATCACCAGCTCGCCA
>CALIGP010000284.1 GCA_938021455.1 uncultured Lewinella sp.
AGCTTGCATTTTCTCGATTTCTTTCTTCAAGGCGCGGTTTTCGTCCTGAAGGTCAGCAACGGATTTTACCGGGTTGCTACTGCCCTTCACGAGGGTGCGGATTTCCGCCAGGGTAGCCAGGCGTTCATCGACGTAGGCCATAGCGGCCGCGCCAGTAACGGCTTCAATACGGCGAATGCCTGCAGCAACGCCACCTTCAGCCGTGATTTTACAGTAACCCAGCTCTCCGGTATGCTTTACGTGGGTGCCGCCACAAAGTTCTGAACTGAAGTCGGGGTCGAAAGTGATGATGCGGACCGCATCGCCATACTTCTCGCCGAAGAGCATCATCGCGCCGGAGTTTTTGGCTTCGGCAATGGGCACATCGCGTTGCTCCAGCAGCGGGATGTTCTGGCGGATTTTTTCGTTGACCAGCGTTTCCACCTGCTTGATTTGCTCATCCGTCATCGCTTCGTAGTGGCTGAAGTCGAAGCGCATCCGCTTGTCGCGCACGTCTTGTCCTTTCTGGATGGCGTGGTCACCCAGGATTTCGTGCAGGGCAGCATGGATGAGGTGAGCGGCCGTGTGGTTTTGGCTGGTGGCCTGCCGCTTGTCGGCGTTGACGGCGGCGATGACGTCCGCGTCCGGGCTGGCCGGAAGCTTGTTGACGATGTGGACCGTCAGGTCGTTTTCTTTGATGGTATCGGTGACGTAGATCGTCTCTCCGGCTATTTGCAGGGAGCCGGTGTCACCGGCCTGTCCGCCGCTCTCGCCGTAGAAAGGCGTCCGGTCGAGGACGACGTGATACTGTGGCTTGTCCTTCACCTTCACGGTACGGTACTTCGTGATTTTTGCGCCAGCGTCGGAGAGGTAATCGTAGCCAATGAAGACGCTGTCTTCGTCGGAGAGGACAGTCCAGTCGCCGACTTCTTTGGCGGCGTCTTTGCGGGAACGGGCTTTTTGTTCGGCGAGGGCTTTCTCGAAGCCAGCTTCGTCAATGTTCAGGCCCTGCTCGGTGGCGAGCAGGCGCGTGAGGTCGATCGGGAATCCGAAGGTGTCATAGAGTTCGAAGACATCCGGTCCGCTGATGACACCGCCTTTAGAGTCAAGGTCCGCAAAGCGGGTCAGCCCATTTTCCAATGTGTTCAGGAAAGACTTTTCCTCACTTTCGATAATCCGGGTAATCTGCTCTTCCTGCTGCTTCAGCTCGGGGAAGGCATCGCCCATCTCCTGCACCAGCGTTTTCATCAGTTTATTGATGAAGGGTGCTTTCTGATCGAGGAAGGAATAAGCATAGCGGACGGCGCGGCGCAGGATGCGGCGGACGACGTAACCTGCTCCGCCGGAACCGGGCAGCTGCCCGTCGGCGATGGTGAAGGCAACGGCGCGGAGGTGATCCACGATCACGCGCATGGCCATGTCTTCTTTGGCGTCATCGGCATAAGAACCGCCGTAAGTCTTGCCCGTGAGGCGTTCGACTTCACGTAGGAGAGGCGTGAAAACGTCGGTGTCATAGGTTGCTTCCTTGCCCTGCATGATCATACAGAGACGCTCGAAACCCATGCCCGTATCAACGTGCTGCTCGGGCAGGTTCTCCAGTTTGCCGTCCGCTTTGCGGTTGAACTGGATGAAGCCGTTGTTCCAAAGTTCGACGACGCCGGAGTCGTCGATGTTTACCAGGTCACGGCCGTCTACTTTGGCGCGTTCCTCCGGGCTGCGGGTGTCGAAGTGGATTTCGGTACAGGGGCCGCAGGGACCGGTTTCGCCCATTTCCCAGAAGTTGTCTTTTTTGTTGCCTTCGAGGATGCGCTCGGCGGGCAGGACCTTGAGCCATTCGGCGTAGGCTTCGTCGTCGCGCGGTACGCCTTCGTCCGGGGCACCTTCAAAGATGGTGGCGTAGAGGCATTCGGGGTCGAGGCCCATGGCCTTGGTCAGGAATTCCCAGCTCCAGGCGATGGCGTCTTCTTTGAAGTAATCGCCGATGGACCAGTTGCCGAGCATCTCGAACATGGTGTGGTGGGTGCCGTCGCGGCCTACGTCTTCCAGGTCGTTGTGCTTACCGCTTACGCGCATACACTTCTGGGTGTCGGCGATCCGGCGACGATCCGGGGTCTTGTCGCCCAGGAAAAAATCCTTGAACTGATTCATGCCCGCATTGGTGAACATCAGGCTCGGGTCGTCCTTATTCACGATCGGTGCGGAGGGCACAATTTTGTGATCCTTGGAGCGGAAGAAGTCGAGGTAGGCTTGGCGGATCTGGGCGGAAGTCATAAAGGTAGTCTTGTAGTTGGGTAGTCTGGTCGGCTACCGCGTGGGGGAGGCGTTGCTATCAGGGAGTAGCAAAACGGGGACGAAGATACTACACGATAAGAAAATATTTTGGGCGCGGACGCAGGATGCAATGCTGGTTGAAAGGCAGGAGGAGAACCGTCGCGACTGCCCGATAAGAATGACTGTGTCGGCAACGAAAACAGCCTACCGCTAATGTTTATAAAAACAGCGGTTTCTCTTTTCATTTGTGGCGCGCGGGGAAAGATGTCAGATTAAAAGCCATTGGTAGTAGGGAAAAACGCTTATCTCCCTTATTGGTACGAAAATGACCAAGACTTTTGAATTCAGAATAATTCTGGGTGACGGCGATTGGTCGTTCACGACTAAACCACTTCAAATAGTTTTGATTATGCAAAGACTTTTACTACTTACCTGTTCCATTATAATGATGGCTGGCCTGAGCGGCCAAACGATCGACTTTGAGGTCGATACGAATTGCGGTGTCGTACATGATGTAACCCTTGCCAATATTACCGTCACTGGTGTGAACCTCGTCATTGCTACGGGCCCTAATGGAACGACTACTGCTGCTGAAGGCACTGACAATGGAGGCGTCATCGTAAGCCGGGCAGATCGATCCACCTTCGTTTCCTTCCCTATGGCGGATGCGGATGCGGACGGGATTTACAACCTCGACTTTATTCCTAATGCCGGCACGGGCAATGTTGAGATGCGCTGGTAGTTTCAGGTGACCTATGACGAGCTGGGGGGCACCGTTACGGTGAACGAATTCCTGAACACGGAAGCCAACGATAATGCAGCGGCAGATATACCATTCTTTGCCTGTGACGTCAACTTTGGCATGGGCGGCCCTACCCGCCGGTATTTCGTGAATGGCCCCCAAGACCGGCATATCCGCTCCGCTCTCGGCCGTTGTATTCCCTGTGGTGGTAGCGAATGGCGCGTTAACATGGATTATGGGAACGCCCCCGATGACATTACGGTTAATAGTGGCCAGATTTCTATGGGTAGCAATCGCTATCTGAGTTATAACGGAAGCTTTTTGTTTGTTCCCCTGATCAATACGGGTGGTGATATTTACAGCATGCGCTTTCCCACTCGACCTGCCGGCGATTTCTTCGTGGGTAGCTTCCATTATAACTTCGGCCCCGCCGAGAGCACCTTTTTAGCAGAAGGTACTGCGGAAGTCGTCAGCGCACCAGATCAACTCTGCGAGGTATTTGTGTTCGGTGCCCGGTCCAACTTTACGCCAGCTAACACGGTGAAAGTCAGCGATTACCTCTGGGGGTCTTGGGAAACCCCCACCCCGGGTACTGCCGTCAAACCATTTGCGGCCGGTACGACCGTAACGGCGAACCAGTCTTACCTCGACCCCGATGATGGCTTTACCTATTATATGGCTAACAGTAGCCACCTCATCGGTATTGATTGGGGGAGCGAAACGCCTGCCGCAGCCAGTGATGTAAGCATCACCTTCGGTAGTACGATGGCTACGTTCTATAATGATGGTACCGGGTTCATTGCTACCGACGCTAACGCCACCGGCGCTGCCCTGATGGGCCGTACCTGGGATGTTGCCA
>CALIGP010000285.1 GCA_938021455.1 uncultured Lewinella sp.
ACCTCTCACATTGACACCTCTCCAGGCTCTGGTTCCTTCACGACGAAAGATAAGCCTGTAACGAGGCTGCGGAGCAGACCAACTCAAGCGGGCGCTGCTAGCCGTTACATCTGAGGATTGCGTCTGTGTTGGTACAGTACAGCCCGTAGGTTGTGGAGCACAAGGGCTACATTCCGGGCCTCCACAGTCGACAGCCGTTTCATTTCCGTTACGGATGCCATCAGTACAGGTAGACGTTCCGCCACCTCCGGTTCCACCGCCCTGGCATACCCGACTGGCGTTAGCGGCTACTGCCTGCAACGAAGCGTTCAGAAAGTTAGTAGAGCGGACAATCTGTCCACTGGTAAACATATACATGCAGGCGTCATTGCTGTAATCCATATAGTTCATGTGAAGGTCGGTAGAGTTACAGGTAGAAGCACCGATTGTAGGGCAACCATCGTAGGGACCAGCAGAGTTAGGTGTATCCGACACCTGATCATCAGCATTACAGTTCTCTTGGCTACCCCAAACATGGTCAAGGAAAAGATAGTGCCCCATCTCGTGCGTTAGCGTTCGGCCCAGGTTAAAGGGTGCCTCTGCCCGGACATTTCCACAGGCACTTCCGGTACCAAAAGCAGTGGCATCAATACTAATTCCATCACCGTTACCACTTCCGCCAAAGGGCGCTGAGCCAAGCAAGCCCGTATTCTGCTGAATAAAGATGTTGATGTATCCGCTCCAACGGCTATCAGATTCTCCGTTAGTGGCGTTGTTTGTAACGGCTGGGTCTCCGTCAGAAAGCCCGAAACCCGATGGGTGGTTTTTGTCCGCCAGGCAAAACTGGAAGCAAGCCTCTCCGTTACTGACGCCAGGGAAGCTGGGTGATGCCTCATTCCGCCAGCGGGAGATATCAGAATTAGTGCCCTGAAAATCTGCATTCATAATATCCACCTGCTCCTGTGCCATCTGACGCAGGCAGCTGATATCCGCATTGCGGGTGCCCTGAAAATGGAAGGCCAGCGGTAAAATTATCGGTGTATTGCAATTCGCCTTGGGGGCAGGCATGTTCAGTACTTTGTCCAGCCGTTCCTGGTGCTTTTTTTGGTAAGCGGGATCTTGCATGAGCCCTTGATGACGGGTCGCCATCCCACAATTGCGGCGGGTAAGCTGATCCGGCACCTCCTGCTGGCTCACGATTTGCTGATCATCAATGAATTCGTCTTTTTCACAACTGGTAAACAGCAGAAGCATCGACATCAAGCAGAAAGCGGGGATTAATAGTAAATTCTTCATAAAAGCAATTAGTTAAGGGGTGAGTATGCCCATTCGCACCGGGAACCGGTTGGGCGATTAGTAAAGGGAAAAATGGAGATTATTAATTGTGCGGAGATATTCCGCTAGGGGAAGAGTAGTGAGGTAACTACCGACTCAATGCCCGCAGGCTTTTCATTTTGCCAAAGCTTCCGGGCTGCAAGCCATTGGGGTCAGCGTTTCCACGGATGGTTTCCCGCAGGGCGACTAACTCGGGAAACTCATAGAGCAGTTGGATTTTTTTATCGGCGATGGATTCGCCAGTAGGCCGTTGTCCCTGCGTGACGAAGTAGCCGAAGACTTCAGCAATATCCTCACCAGGGTTGGTGGCGGCGTAGTCAGAAACAAAGCGGTCAGGATAGCGATCGTACGTTCTTTCCGGCTGGTTGAAATTATGGTCTTCGTAGATGTCCGCCCAGCCTAGTTCGTAGAAGCGGTTGATGTAGGAGCCAGGCTTACTACATCCTTCACCGGTGAAAAACTGCGGGCAGCTCTCTTCCGATCCGCCTACGTTGATCTGACCGTTATTAAGGGTCATGACGTGGGCGTATTCATGCAGAACAAGGTGGGTGAAGTAGTTAGAAAAGTCAATCCGGGTCAGGTCCTCTGCCGCATCAATGGCAAGGCCAAAACGCCAGCGACTGAGGTCATCAGGATTAATGGGCTCTACGAATCCGTCGGTTTCCTGATTGCCGTAGAAAATGATGAATTCGGCGATGTTACCTCGGGCTTCAAGAGGTATGACCCGGGTAACGAAATCCCAGATTTCGTCGTGGCGGCCTTTATCGTCCTGATACGCTTTCAGGCCGCTGGGCACATTGTAATCACGAAGGAGGCGGATGTCATTGCCGTCTACGGTGTAAAGGGTAATGCTGTTTTCACCGTCCGTGTCCGTTTCTTCGGAGGGACTACTGGCTTCTTCGGTGAAATTATCATCTGGGAGGAATTCTCCTTTTTCACAAGAGGCAAAAACGAAGAGGGCAAGAAGGATAAAAAGATACTGTTTCATGGCTGATGGTTGATTATACTTTGTCCGGAAAAAGAAGGAAACAGCGGCGGGGAGCTGAAGTCCTTTAGACTCCGTTTTCCGGATAATAGCTAGGTAAAAAGAGCGTAGCGTTGAGGTCATGCGACAGCGTTTGCGTTGGTTGATTTGCCCCCAAGACGAACAGAATTCGACTTACCCCTACCCGGGGAGAAAAAAACTTTCCTACCTTGTTCAATATGACTTCTCAAGCGGCGGGTACCGCCGACCCCAAGGCAGAAGAACAGGCATGGCTTTTGGGCCTAAACGCAGGCCGTGAAGAAGACCTGGAACGGATTTTCCTCCGTTACCATCGATACATCGTGGTAACGGCCTATCAACTCCTACATGAAGATGGGCGCGCCCAGGATCTCGTACAAGACTTATTCTTTAGCCTGTGGACGAAAAGAAAAGACCTACGGGTAGATGGTAGCCTTAAAGCTTACCTGCGCAAAGCGATCGTTAATCGTTGTATTGACGAGATACGGCGGGAGAAACGGTTTAAAACCGACGATGACAGTAAGTTAGCCACCTATTCTGCAACAACCTCCTCGGCAGCGGATGCCAAGCTGCACGCCACAGAGCTCCAACAGCTCATCAACCGGGCAATTGATAGGTTACCAGACCGTTGCCGGACCGTTTTCGCCCTCAGTCGATTTCAGCAACTCTCGAATAAAGAGATTGCACAGAAACTAGACATCTCCATTAAGACGGTAGAAAACCAAATGACGAAAGCGCTTAGGCAATTACGTCTTGCCGTAGCGGGGCATTTACCGGAGTGGATGATTCTTTTACTACTCTTTAACCATTAGCGGATAGGGGTAAGCCCCTTATTTTTCGCCTAGTCTAAGAACAGGCAATACATATGGACCAAGACTTCTACATACAACTCATACATCAATCGCTGCGCGGAGAGCTTCTCGGTGCCGATGAAGAACGGCTGTCAGAATGGAGGAAGGCCACTCCGGAGAACCAACTGCTGGAAGAACAGGTCCGAAAAGGATGGGAACTAAGCCAGCATTACGAGCCGGAGCTTACGCTCGATTCCGCTGCGGCGTTCAACCAACTTCGCACCCGCGTCCGCGCCCATGAAGCAGAACAAAATCAGGACGAAACCCCGGAAGAACCGCCAATGGCCGCTAGGGTCCGCCAGCTCCCCAATCCCCGCTGGAAAGGGCTATCCATTGCGGCAGCCATTGCTCTACTTTTTGTGGCGGCGTTCCTGCTTTGGCCAAGCGAGCAGACGAGCGAGCTTATCATCGCAGCGGCCACGGACGAGCCAAAAGATGTTTTTCTCCCGGACGGCTCCACGGTCACCCTGCGCGAAAACAGCCAGTTGGAATATCCTGCGACCTTCCCCGTCAACCAACGGGACGTTCGCCTGAGCGGAGAAGCCTTCTTTCAGGTTACCCCAGACGCTAACGCTCCCTTCACCGTAGACGCTGGCAACCAAGTATCCGTTCGGGTGCTCGGAACCTCCTTTTTAGTGAAGGCCAGCGACCCCACAACGGAAGTACGCGTCAGCGTGGAAAGCGGGCGGGTAGCACTCCTTGCCCCCGGAGGACTCGATTCCTTGTTGCTTGCCAAAGGCAAAGCAGGGCGCTTCCGACCCGGAAGTGAGCCCTTACGCCTAACGGAATTCCGCCCCAATGACACCGCCTGGAAAACGGGTGCCATGAGCTTCGTTAATCAGCCACTTAGCTCGGTTATCGCAGACCTCTCCGATCAATACGGCACCACCATCACACTGTTGAATCCAGACATGGCCGATTGCCGCTTTACCGGGCGCTTCCCCTCCTTCTCCTTAGCCGAAATTTTGGACGCGCTGAAAGATAACTACGGTCTGGAGTGGCAACAAAAATCGACGGTCTACGAACTAAGTCAGGGTGTATGCCAGTAGTATACCGACTGCTACAATTAGCAGGCCTTTTCCTATTGCTCTCATCGGGGCTAATTGGCCAATCCACCCTAAGCCTGGAGGTAAAAGAGGAACCGCTGGGCCGGGTACTATTCGCGCTGAGCGAGCAAAGTAACTATGCGATTTCCTTTAATAGCCGCTGGCCAGAAACAGAAGCGGCCATTAGTGTACAGTTCGAGAACATCACCTTGGAGGAAGCCCTCGAAAGATGCTTGCAGGGCAGTGGTCTTGGGTATCGACTCACGGGCCGACGCATCAGTCTTTTTCGTTTGACACCTCAACGAATAACCATCAGCGGCTATCTGGAAGATGCGGTGAGTGGTGAACGACTGGTCGCTGGGTCCGTGCTGGACACGGGTAGCGGACGGGGAACCCTGACCAACGGCTACGGCTTTTTCAGCCTGCAAATACCGGCGTCTTCCGCTGAGTTACAATTCAGTTATCTGGGCTATGAACTCCAAATCCGGGAGGTAAATAAAGGAACGGAAACCGGCTCGCTCCGTATTCGCCTGAAGGCCGATGCGCGTCTTCCCGAGATCGTAGTGAAAGCCTCTGAGCAGACGCCCGAAGCCCCCGCCTCCTCCGCCAGTAAACAATATTACCGCCAGCAATTGCTAGATCAAAGAGGCCCCGGAGGGGAAGCCGATGTTTTCGACCTGCTATACCGAACAACCGATAGCCAACGAGGAGCAGATGGGCTCGGGGGGCTTTTCGTGCGGGGCGGCGGAGCAGACCAGAACCTCGTCCTGCTGGACGATACCCCCGTCTTTCAGCCCGCGCATGCTTTCGGGCTTTTCTCGGTGATCAATCCGGATATCATCCGCTCTGCTACTTTCTATCAGGATGGATTTCCGGCTCGCTACGGAGGGCGGTTGTCTTCCGTCATGGACATCCGCAGCCGCGAAGGGAACACCCAGCACACGACGGGTTCTGCGGAGGTCAACACCTTCACTACTAAGCTATTGCTGGAAATACCGACGGTAAAAGATAAGGGTGGGATTCTCCTGGCTGCCCGAAGAACCCACCTCGATCCATTCCTTGAAAGCTACAGCCGAATTCAAAAAGAGCTAAATGATGAAATTGGCGCTACGAGATATCACTTCTATGACCTGAACCTGAAAGCACATCATTCGATCTCCGACCGGGACCGCCTATACCTGAGTGTCTACCGTGGTGGAGATGTATTGACGAGTGATCTTTATACTGCCTTCTCCTTTCTGACGGAAGACGGGGGAGATGCTTTCTATGAGGAAGACGCCAGTCAGGATCTCCGATGGGGTAATAGCATCGGATCCCTTCGGTGGAATCATTTATTCAACGATCAACTATTCGTCAATACCACCCTGACCTATAGCAGATTTGCGTACCAAAGCGTCAATTTTTCCGACATTCGGGAGAGTGCTCCGTTAGACACGCTGGACGTCTTTTACGTCGGTCAGTTTGAGTCCCTCATTCAGGATTTTCGCTTAAAAGTTGATGCGGATTATTACGCTGGAGACCATCATCTAACCTTTGGAGCCTCTGCATTATCCCGGCGATTTATTCCCGGAGCAATTGTTGATCAGATCGAGCAAGATTCCATAGGAGAGAAAGAAATTGTCAGTCTGGTAGAAGAACAACTCGCTTTTCCTGGCTTTGAGGCCGGAGAGTTTGCCCTCTATGCGGGAGATGAAATTAAGTGGAGTAATGGCTGGTCTTTGATGGCTGGTCTTCGCCTCTCCGCCTTTACCTACGATGGCCAGTTTTGGCTTTTACCGGAGCCACGCTTCAGCCTGGGCTGGCAAAAAATGAGAGTGGCCTCCCTCCGTCTATCCCTTAGCCGGATGAACCAGTATTTGCATTTACTCAGTTCTTCCGGTGCGAGTTTACCAACGGACCTTTGGGTGCCGGCCAGTCGCCGATTTGGTCCACAGTCCGCCTGGCAAACCAGTCTTGCAGGAGAGTGGATAGCTACCGAACAATGGACAATATCCGGCAATGCTTACTACAAACACTTCCAAAACCTGGTGACCTATGATGATGAAGTCCGCTTTCCGGAACTGGCCGAAAACCTCGCTGAATTCTGGGAAGAAGAAGTCGTAAGCGGGGAAGGGAATAGCCTTGGCTTCAGCACAACGGTCGAGTATAGCAAGGAAAAGATTTTTTTGTCGGGGAGCTATTTGTATCAACGTAGCCTTCGGCAATTTAACGAGTTAAATTTCGGGGAGTCCTTCCCTTTTTCTTTCGACCGGCCGCACAAGTTATCCTTCCGGTTCCGGCAAAAGCTATCCCCTTCTTTTGACCTTTTCGGGCAGTGGGAAATTTCCAGCGGCCGACCGGTTACGCTAGTGAGAACGGTCGGATACTTTGAACCGCTCAATAACTTTCCGGCCTTCGACGAGGAGCAGCTCACAGACTTGAACGACTATCGTTTACCCGTCTTTCACCGCTTTGATCTTTCGGGCAGGTTCCGATGGTCAGGTCAAAAAACAACCCAGGAAATACGCTTAGGCGTCTCTAATCTGTATAATCGCAAGAACGTTTACTTCGCCTACGAAGCCGACGGTTTTTCGGACGGACTGGGTCCTGAATTTCGCGAAGAGACCAGTTTACCACTGCTACCAATGTTGAGCTACCGGATTGCTTTTTCGGGCGCGGACGCGGGTTCAAGGATAAAGTAAAAAAGCAGTGGAAAGGGGCTATAGTGGACTCGGTTACTACAGGTGATTTTTGAAATTTTCGGCGAATGACCAGGCTTATTACCTAAAACCCGGGCCTGTAGTAACCGAGCCTTCGCTTCGGTGAAGTATTGTCTCAAGAATTTTCACTTCTCGTAGCCAAGGGTACTATAAGTCAAAGGCTTTTTTAAGCGATCGACACCATTTATCATTCCCCCCCAAGCCCCGCAGAAAATAAGCGATGCAGGTGATGCACTCATTTCTCCCGCGCGGGGGAGTAACGCCCTGTCCGGTAAAAACTGGAGCGAAGTCCTTTCTGTACGGCCTCCACCACAAACTCATCCTCCCGCTCCGTCTTCTCCGCCAGTTGAGCGCCATTCATCCGCTGGAAGGTCTCATCGTCATGGATGTAATACAGAAACTCCACCTTCGTGAAGGTGGGAGACACCGGCCGAACGATATTCAGCTGAACGCCCCAGGGATAGATATTGAGCATAAAATTAGGGTATACCCAAACGTAGTAGGCCGTTACGTCACGCCCGTAGTCGGGGTGCCCAGCTGGAAAATCGAAGGTAAAATCCTCCTTACTGGCGTAGCCGATCTGCCAGATAACGTCGCCGTCCGGAATCGTGGTGTAGCTGCCATAATCCAGCAATGCCCCCAGGTCGTTGTGGACGAAAGGTACGTGGAAGCCCTCCATGTAATTGTCCAGGTACAGCGCCCAATGGGCGCTGACGTTGTAGGTCTTGGAAAGCTCGGGGCGGAAAGTAAAATTCTCGAAGTCCAGAAAGTAAAGCCGGCTTTCCAGCTTCTGCACGATGGCGTCAAAATCTACCGACGGATCTACGCCGGAG
This sequence comes from uncultured Lewinella sp., assembly GCA_938021455.1. GTDB lineage: Bacteria > Bacteroidota > Bacteroidia > Chitinophagales > Saprospiraceae > Neolewinella. The sequence goes on from CALIGP010000285.1 coordinate 7,747, forward strand.
AACAGGAACTGCCGCCACTTTTTCAAGGGCAGTTCGTGGAGATGGTCACACGGCCGGGGAAAATTTTCCGCGCCCTTGAACTCGGGCATGTGCTCAAATTGCCCGTCCAGCCCAAAACGACGGCCGTGGTAGGCGCAAGTGATCTTGCGCGCCTGCTTTGGGTGCTGGGCCAACAGCATTCCCCGGTGGGTGCATACATTGGAGAGGCACTTGATGCTATCGTCTTCTTGACGGGAGAGCAGTAGCGGCTCGTCGAGGTAATTCTCGAGCAGAGAAAATGGGTGAAGATTCTCCGGACCGGCAAAGAGTAGTTGTTCATCACCCAAAAACTGCCAGCTTTTGGCGAAGATGCGGTCCCGGCAAGCCGACCAAGCGGCAGGGTCGAGGTAAAAATCAGCCGGAAGGGTTTCGGCGCGGGCGGGGTCGGGGTGGATGGGGTACATGGTGGGGACTGTAGACTGTAGACTGTAGACTGTAGACTGTAGACTGTAGACTGTAGACTGTAGACTGTAGACTGTAGACTGTAGACTGTAGACTGTAGACTGTAGACTGTAGACTGTAGAC
>CALIGP010000286.1 GCA_938021455.1 uncultured Lewinella sp.
GAGGAGGAGTGGACTCCGTTGGAGTTGGCGGGCGCTGCGGGCGAACCGGCGGCAGCTGCTGTCGCTCCGCACGAGCGTTTCGTTCCTTGCGGCGCTCCTCCCGCTCCAACTCCTTCTGTGCTTGTACGCGACGATCCGCAATGGCTTGATTGACGAGGTTGACGAGTAAGCTTTCCTCCAGCCCGAGTCGACCAGTAAACTGCTGCAGGTAACCCGCTCGTTTCAACGGGTCTTCTACCAGGGCGAGGGTGGAGATGCTTGATCGGATCGCGTCGCTCCGCGCCGCTACATCATCTCCGGCCTCTTCCAGCAGGAGATCTGCTTTAAAGAAGAGGAAGTCCCGCCGCTTTTTCTCCAGGAATTCCTGGAAAGCGGTGGTGCCCACCTGCTGCATGTAGCTGTCGGGGTCTTCGCCGTCGGGCAGGATGACCACCCGGACGTTTAGCCCTTCGAGCAGAAGAACGTCTACTCCACGAAGGGCCGCTTTGATACCGGCTTTGTCTCCGTCGTAGAGCAAGGTTACGTTCTCGGTCTGTCGCTTGACCAGCCGGGCCTGGCCCGGCGTGAGGCTGGTTCCCGAAGTCGCCACCACGTTCTCAATACCGTTCTGGTGTAGACTAATGACGTCAGTGTAACCTTCCACCATATAGACGTTGTCGAGCTTCCGTACCGACTGCCTTGCCTGGTGCAGGCCGTAGAGCACCTCCGACTTATAGTAAATCTCTGATTCCGGGCTATTGACGTACTTGGGCGCCTTAACGTCTTTTTTCAGAATGCGCCCGGCGAATGCAATCGGCTTACCACTCAGGTTGTGAATGGTAAACATCACCCGATCCCAGAAGAAGTCTTTCTTATTCCGAATCAACCCGAGTTTATCGAGTTGCTCCTCTTTGTAGCCCGCCGCAAGGGCGGCCTTCAGCAGACCGTTGCGGCCAGCGGGGGCATAGCCGAGGCCGAACTTGTCCATGACCTCGCGGCGGAAGCCGCGGCCCTTGAAGTAGCTCAGGGCGATACTCTTCCCTTCGTCCGTATTGTACAGCTGATCGGCAAACCATTGCTGGGCAAATTCATTGACCAGAATCAGCGCCTCCTTCTCCTGCCGTTCTTCCCGAACTTCCTGGCTAACCTCTTTTTCCTCCAGCTTAATGTTGTAGCGGGCGGCAATCTTACGAACGGCGTCGGGGTAGGAGAGTTGCTCCAGGGTCATCAAAAACTTGATGGGGTCACCTCCTTCTCCGCAGCCAAAGCACTTATAAATGTTGCGGGCTGGGTTGACGTTGAAGCTTGGGGTCTTCTCATTATGGAAAGGGCAAAGGCCCAGCATGTTCTGCCCCCGTCGCTTGAGGTTCACGTAGTCACCCACCACGTCTTCTACGCGGGCGGTGTCTTTGACCAGTTGGATGCTTTCGTCGGTAATCATGCTCGGCCCAAGATACGGGTCTGAACCTGAAGGATGGGAAATGACAACCCAAATAATCTCCGTGATGGATTACGCTATCAGCAGATGGGTTCATTCCATTATGGTCATAACATTGTATTTTAGGAGTGTTTTCCTCGGGAAGTTCAATGTTTCTTATCGCTTAACTATCCGTTGTGTTGTTACTGTTGCACCGGATTGTAAGCGAACGAAATACACCCCAGCGGGATAATTTTCAATACCTAACGAGAACTGATGATTACCAGCTGACAGCTTTCTTTTAAAGACTGTTTTAAGTAGCCGGCCAGATGGGTCACTGATGCTCATATCAACCGTGTCTTTTCCTGTTATTGAAAAGCTGACTTGAGCGTTATTTGCCGTAGGATTAGGCCATAATTTAACCTGTAGATTGGCTAAAGGACTATTGTCTTCAGTACTAGTTGCGTCACAGCCCCCTAGTATCGGTAGGTGAACGTAATCGTGCGATAAAAGCTCGCGGACTCTTTCGGGGTCGAGTTCGAACCAGTCCTGGAAAACAGTGCCATAAACGTCTCGGAAGTCGTATTGCATAGCAACGCCTTCATCAGTGGTCACACTATCGCCTATTTCTGCATTGTTTCCGAGAATTCCTGCCTGAACACAACTACCCATTAGAAAAAGAGGAGCAGCGGTGCCATGATCGGAACCTAAACTTTGATTTGATCGGATCCTGCGTCCGAACTCAGAAAAGGTCATGGAAAGCACTCTATCTTCTAGCTCTAATTCACGAAGGTCTTGATGGAAAGCTGCGAGTCCTTCACTTAAGGTCCGGAGTAAATCACTGTAAACGCCATCAGAAGGGTTGCCGCTAACGACTTGATTAGCGTGGGTGTCGAACCCGCCAAGGCTAACAACGTATACCTTAGATTTTAGCCCTCCGCTGATGAGCTGGGCAACATTTTTCAGTTCGCTGGCAAAACGATTATCAGGATAGTTAGCCTGGCTTTGACCTTGCTCCGCTACAGTTTGAACGATTGCTCCATAGGCATTTGCCTGAACAATGCTTGTGCGAAGAAACCCAAGCTCATCCCCATAAAAGTTGTCAGGAATTGGAGTGTTGCCTCCTCCTGCAAGGGTAAGTAGATTAAAAGGGTCAGTTACGGCCATACTGAAGTTAGTACCGGTTCCCTGGCAGGTCTGGCTTACTTGATTTCCCATCGCAACAGCAAAGGGGTGTGGAGTCTCTTCGTTAGGGAATCCTTCGGGGAAAGTAGGGTGGTCAGCTTGGAAATTACGGCCCATCCATCCACTGGTGACTAATTCATTGGCATCAGAAGCAGAAGTCCAGATGTCTGTAGATCTAAAGTGAGATCTGTTTTGATTAGGGTATGCAACACCTTGTACAGCCAGCATCTTTCCATCGTGGTAAATTTGGTGCATTCCGGAAGCACTTGGATGGAAAGCCAGGTTGTTATCGATATTCAAGAGTTGGTCTTGAGGAGACATTAGGTTACTCCGAACACGCATCAACTTGTCAAACTGATCTACAGGTACCAGTGTGCTCAGGCCGTCATTACCTCCGTTGAGTTGGATAAGGACCAACACACGATCAGAATCAGGATTGATTAAGGTGCGTAATCCATTTGTTAATGATGCACTAAGCGGAGCCCCAGAGAGCAAAGGCAGACTTAATGCTGCGCCAGCACGAAGAAAATTACGACGATCCATTGATGATTTTTTTTAACCTGTTCAAGGAGCTAACTCCTGGTGTTTTTGTTTAAACTAATTGAAATTCAGCAAGACCGAATACAGACCGGAACAAACTGCGAAGTTTGGCCGCTACACTGCTTGCAATGTCTCTATTGCTGGGGGCGGCCAAATAGTTTCCGTATTCTACGGTCCATTCAAAATCTGGTAACCCCGGGATGAGTGCTTCTTTGAGAACCGTTAGTTGTTCTTCGGTCAGTGGTATCGGTAGTAACAACTCCACTATCCCTTTAATTAGCTTAACGGGGTCTGTAGCATCTTCGATTTGTTCAATCCATTTTAGGTAGTCATAATTTCCAAAGCCGTTTTCTCCTAAGCCCACTCCATTATTGCTGGTCATGGTTTGCGCAAAGCGGGTTCTTTCCTGGAGTGTACTACTGTTGATCCAAATACGGTAAAAACCGGGTTGTTGGTAGTATGCTTCCCAACCAGCCACAGATGGAGGGTTGAAGTAATCCATATCCATAGCGGCCGCCCGGTAGTAGTAGTAAATAAACAACCGTCTCTTTTGGTCTATTTTTAGTTCTTCGAACTGGTGGTCGTGGTTAAAGGTCCTCATTTTACCCGCCACCAGTTGTAATGGGTTTTTGATCATTGGCCCTAAGTAATCGGTGGAATAAAAATGATCGCTTAGGAATAAGGCACGCAATACTGGTCTGATTTCAAAATCGTTCTCCTCGAGAATTTGGGCTAAGCCCTCAATAATTTCAGCTTCTACGGCATCAGAAACTTTGTAATAAACGAAATGCCGATATAGTTTTCGACAGATGAAACGGGCAACTGCCGGCTGTTCAAAAATTCTATCGATTACCTGTTTGTATTCATTTATGCCTCCGTCTGATAGTATATCTCCGTTAAAGTGATAGCTCAGTTCTTTATCCGAAATGTCGTGTCGGCCCGGGTTAAAGACGGATTCAGGGGTGTGACTTGGGTTGGTACTAAAAAGTCGCTGCGTTTCCCATCCCGTTAGTGCACGTGCGAGGGCACGAACATCTTGTTCGGTATAATTACTATAGTCTCCAGGAGCGATCTGAGGCCCCTTCCCTACAGTAAAGAGCTCAAGTAGCTCGCGGGCATAATTCTCGTTAGGAGAAGCAGCATAACTTAGGTTGCCGTTAAGGAACACCAACATGGCTTTGTCAATGGTAACTCTCTTCATCAGTTCTTTAAAATTACCGAGGGCAAATTCTTTCAACAGAATATGAAAGTCGTAGCGGACTTGTGCTTGACCGCCACCAGCTATCCCGAAATGATTGACCCAGAATTCACACATTCGTTCTCGCACCGAGAGTCTTTCTTTGCGTATGTTGTCATAAACCCAGGAGCGTAAGGACTGTAAACGATACTGGTTTACGTTGACTCCGGCAATGAGAGGCTTGCCTATCCATACTTCTCCTACGGCTACGTTAGGATCATCTTCGAAGTTATAGTTGACGGGTTGAGACGGTAGAGGGCGTTCTTCCAGGAGTAAGTCTACCGCTTCTTCCATGTTCATCCTTGCTAACTGGGCTACTTCTTCGGGGCGTAAGCCGAAACCCGTCCGGCGTAGTAAGTGACTAGCCTGGGTGGTAGTCCACTCTCCGTTATAAGTAGGAATGCCCAGTAAGGTTGGATTAGTAGTTATGTGTACCATAAGCCAGGTCGCATTGATTTACTATTGCTTGAGT
>CALIGP010000287.1 GCA_938021455.1 uncultured Lewinella sp.
GTTAATACGGCGGGCCGCTACCGCGTAGCCGTTAGTAATGCGGGCTGTACAACGGAAGACAGCCTGGAGGTTTCCTTCCTCGCACTCCCTGACTTCTCCCTGGGAGACGACCAGTCTGGCTGCGAAGGCGATTTGTTGACGGTCAACGTCCCCGCTGGCTTGGGCCAGATTCGCTGGAATGATGACAGCACGGACCTTCGCCGAGACTTTGCCGACTCCGGCATCCGCTGGGTAGACATCACGGATGGCAATGGCTGTGTTGCCCGCGATTCGGTTTCTCTAAATATTTCACCGCTACCGGTCTTAGAGCTTGGTCCGGATACGACCGCCTGTGATGATGTTCAATTCACACTGGTCCCCGTGGCCGGTGCCGGGCAAATATTTTGGCCTAACGGCCTCACCGGCCCTGAATTCGAAGTCACTGAACCCGGTCGGATCATCGCCGTAATCGATAACGATGGTTGTATCAACCGGGATACGGTAAACGTGCAGTTCCGGGAGTGTGTCTACTTCCAGGCGTACCTGCCGAATGCCTTCTCGCCGAATTTCGACGGTATCAACGATGATTTTGCCCCGGGCTTCGACGAGGAGCTGGAAATTCTGAGTTACAAGCTACAGGTCTTTAGTCGTTGGGGAGATCAACTCTTCGTCACCGAAGACCTCGACACAGGCTGGGACGGAAATGCCCGTGGACAAATCCTCGACGTGGGCGTCTATCTCTACGTCATTGAAGTCACTTACCGGGATGACCGGGGAATGGGCTCAGAGGTGCTGTCGGGGGATGTAATGTTGTTGCGGTAAGACTAAGCACTTTAAGACGTTATTTACGGATTGACTTAACTTAAGTCAATAGTAATAGAGCTTTATTAAGGAACAAGAATATCCTCAATCCTCACAAAGGAGTCTACAGTAATGCTCTCTTAGTATAACTTGATCTACACAATTTTCGAATTCTGCGTGCGTATTTAGATCGTCTTGCCACAGCTGTGCAGCACAACCAAGGGCACAATATCCTTGGTCTAGAGTACTGTCACCTTCGCTGTGGAATATTGCGCATATTGAACTGCAAGAAACATAGGTGGAATTTGCTGCTGCGAGGTCAAGGTCTCTTTGTCCCATACAGTAAGAGATGTCTCGTGAAAAAGCAGCTGTACATGTATAGCATGGAAAAAATCCTCCAGGCTCTCCGCCATCAAATCCTCCAGGTCCAGGATTTATTAAGTTTTTTGCACTAGTCAAGTCATCTTTTCCTGTAGTCGTTTGAGAAGGTAAGGTTGCCGGTAGGAATAATGCTAAAACAATTAGGTAATAAAAGGCTGTGCTTTTCATGGAGAAACGTATTTAGAGTTAAAAAATTAGTTCTTTAAAAAAAACTAATGGATAATTGAAGAAGCTTCAGAAAACGTTTTTTGTAACTCTGTCCTGCCCATTTCTTTTAATTCAGGATATTTATTTATGACGGTAGTCATACTTTGAATCTTGAGAAGCGACAGCCTTTTATAAGTGGAAAACCCAATAAAATCAGGAGAATCATATTGGTTAGTAAATTCATCAAGATTCTTGAAATTAGAAGCGTCCTTCACTTTAAGGTTAAAGTTTTCTGGGAAGTCTATTTCCTTAGAGATGATTTTATTGGCAATCTCTTGGTCTGCTTTTACGTATTTTATGAAATCCTGATCTTGAGATAAAGTTTCAGGGAAACTATAAAATTGAGTATCCTCTTCGCAACTCGGAAGCAATACAGTTAGTAGGAACACTGCGAGCAGTGAGGTAATGATGTTTTTCATGAAAGGTAATGTTGAATAATGACACAATAATGCAAGAATACTTTATTGTTTTACAAAAAAAGCATCTTCGTTTACAAAAGTAGTTCGTGGGGGGGGTATTCCAAATTTAATTACTTATTAATTGAATATTGCGATAGGAAATAAATTGTTAGGTGTGATAATCCATGCTTTTTCGAATGGTCTCGGTGGCTTGCTCGCCGGCCAATTGTAGACAGAGATAAAGCCCCAGATCCAGCGAAGAAGCCACCGCCCCAGCGGTAATCACCGCACCGTCATCCACAACCCTTTCCCGAACGACTTCCCGGCAGTAAGGCGCTAGCGTATCGTATTCGTTGAAGTGGGTGGTCGCTCGGTGGCCCTTTAGGAAACCGGCAGCGCCGAGTAGGAGCGCTCCAGAGCAGATGGACACTTTTTTGGGCACCGCTTTGGCCGTAGCCAGCCACTGAAGGAATGCCTGGTCGTGTTGTAGTGAGCGAGTGCCGAAGCCGCCGGGAACGATGATCATATCATATTCGGAAAGATCAGGGGTAACAAAGTCGACTGTCATTTCCAGCCCGAAGGAGTCTTTGATCGTGGGTGTAATCGCGCAGAGGTCCCAGCTGAAACCAGGAAGATGATGTTGAGATTGCAGGCGGCAGAGCGGGTCGTAGATGCCGATGAAATCCAGCAGAGTGATACCGTCGAAGAGGATGTAGGCGACTTTCATAGTGATGTTTTTTGGGCGCCGGGGCGCAGGTGCAATGAGCCCCCGGTTGGCGCTCCGCGCCATCCCCCCAAGGGGATGTTAGGAAGCTGTGGAGGCTTACTCCTGTTCTATCTTCCCGTCGGCGACGAGGAAGCGCTTCCAGTCGGTAGCGTCTTTACCGTCAATGAGCGCCGTTACCCGCTCCGGGTCGGTGTCCGTAATGAAGACCTGCCCGAAGGCGGAGCTGAGTACCAGCTCCAGGAGCTGACGGACGCGGTCGCGGTCCAGCTTGTCAAATATATCGTCCAGCAACAGAATGGGCGGCCGGCGGGTACCCCGCTCCAGCAGCCGATACTGTGCGAGCTTAAGAGATAGAACGAAGGATTTGAGTTGTCCCTGGCTGGCAACCCGGCGCAGCGGGTGGCCGTCTTGTGTGAACACCAGGTCGTCCCGGTGGATGCCGGCGGTGGTGCGTTGCAATATGCGGTCTTTCTCGCGGCGCTCCGCCATTAAGTCTAACCAGGGAGTATCGTGTAGTTGGCTTTTGTAGGTAATGGCGACGCTTTCCCGTTCGCCGCTGATGGCGGCGTAGGCCTCAGTTAGTAACTCCGTGAAGGGGCCGATGAAGGCCTGGCGTTTCTCCAGCAGGTAGGCTACGGGAGTGGCCATCTGTTGGTCGTAAATGTCCAGCAGGCCACTAGGGTCTTGGCGGCCATCGAGCTCTTTTAGCAGGGCGTTGCGGTTAGCTAGTAGTTTGTTGTAGGCTACGAGGTGGCTGAGGTAAACGGGGTCAGTCTGGCTGAGGCTATTGTCCAGCAGCCGCCGCCGAATCTCGCTGCCCTCCAGCACCAGCCTGCTATCGTCCGGGACGATAATGACGACAGGGTAACGACCGACGTGCTCCGTGAGTCGCTCATAAGCCGTCCCGTTCCGCTCGATGATTTTCCGTTTCCGCTTCTGTATTTTGATGACGATGCGGTCTTTCTCCGAGCTGGCTTCTTCGTCGAAGCCGAAGAGTCCTTCTAGCCGGCTGCCATCGTCGCCGTGGCGAACAGCGTACTGATCTGGAGAGCTATTATAACTCTTACCCATGCAGAGGTAGTAAACGGCTTCCAGCAGGTTCGTTTTACCTGCCCCGTTAGCTCCCACAAAACAGTTCAACCTCGGGCTGAGCGTTAGCCGCTGGAACTCGTAGTTCTTAAACTGCGTGAGGATGAGGGAGGTGAGATGCATGGGCGCGCAAGGTACGGGTTTGGTTTTTTGTTGCCAGCCGTTGGTCCGCTTCGTGTGTATATAAAATTGCAGCGTTAGTATTGGTTGAGATGCTATGCGTCGAGTCGGGCAAGAGAGCAAAGCAACGTTGGCCGTGTTTAGTTCGCCAGTTGGGAGGTAGTGCAAAAAAAATAATGACAAGTGCCGAAGGATTTTGCCCTCACAAGCATCTAAGCAGTAAACGATTCCTGTTTCAACCTAGTAAAAACCAATCAATGAAATACTTCGCCGTTCTAATTTTGTTCTTTTTCGGTACACTGTTTTTTCTTTCCTCCTGTGATGACGATGATGACCTCTGTGTCGAAACCACTTGGTTCGAAGATGCTGATGACGATGGACTGGGCAATCCCGATGTCAGTCTATCTGCCTGCGAACAACCAGATGGCTACGTGGCAGATGGTTCTGACCCAAACGATACTGGTGTTATCAGTACCCCCCTGTCGGCCTTC
>CALIGP010000288.1 GCA_938021455.1 uncultured Lewinella sp.
GCACAGAAAAGGAATACCAAACCATCGAGTACACGGAGGGAACGGTTTACCTCAACGGTAAAGTCCACGTGACCGGGCGTGTCAATGATGTTGAAAACGTAGTCCTTATCCTTCCACTTCCAGTTGGTGTGGGTAGCAGCAGAGGTGATGGTAATACCACGCTCCTGCTCCTGCTCCATCCAGTCCATGGTAGCGGCACCGTCGTGTACTTCGCCGATCTTGTGGCTGATACCGGTGTAGTAAAGAATACGCTCAGTAGTAGTCGTCTTACCGGCATCAATGTGCGCGGCAATACCGATGTTTCTGGTGAATTTGAGATCCGTTGCCATGGCAGAAGGATTTAAGAGGGGATAAAATTTTGATTAGGGGTGGAGTTCGTAATTTGGGAACCAGAAGCTAGCGGACTAGCTTCTGGTTCCCAGATTATTATCTTCCGTAGTGGGCAAAAGCACGGTTGGATTCAGCCATCTTGTGGGTGTCTTCCTTCCGCTTAACGGCCAGGCCTTCATTGCGGCTTGCAGCCAGCAACTCAGAGGACAGCTTCTCCGCCATGCCCTTACCGGAACGCTGACGGGCGAATTTGATAACCCACTTCATTCCGATGGACATCTTGCGCTTAGCGCGAATTTCCGTAGGAATCTGGAAAGTGGCACCACCGATACGCTTAGAGCGTACTTCAACTTGTGGCATGGCGTTGTTCAAAGCGCGCTTCCACACTTCGTACTCGTCAATTTCTTCGCCGGCAACACGCTCCTTGATAATGTCCATCGCATCATAAAAGATACGGAAGGAAGTACTCTTCTTACCAGAGTACATCAGCATGTTGACAAACTGAGTGACCATTGGATCACCGAAACGGGGATCGGGTGCAATGACCCGAACTTTTGGTTTTCTTTTACGCATAGCTTTTTGCTTCAGATGGTGGCCGCAGGGGCGAACACCAATAAGCCCCTACATAAGGGAACTCATCTTACTAATTGAATTATTTCTTAGGACGCTTGGCGCCGTACTTAGAGCGAGCCTGACGACGGTCAGCAACGCCGGCCGTATCGAGTGCACCACGAACAATGGTATAACGTACACCAGGAAGGTCCTTTACACGACCTCCACGAATCAGTACGATACTGTGTTCCTGCAGGTTGTGACCCTCTCCCGGGATGTAAGCGATCACCTCAATTCCGTTCGTAAGACGAACCTTTGCTACTTTACGCAGCGCCGAGTTCGGCTTCTTAGGGGTAGTGGTGTATACACGTGTACAAACACCGCGCTTTTGTGGACAGGCGTCCAGCGCTCGTGAGTTACTCGTCTCCTTAATTTGCTTGCGCCCTTTACGCACAAGTTGGTTAATTGTAGGCATACGTTTATTAACTTTGGTGACGCTTTTTTTTGTTTACCAGAGGCCTACCTCCTTGAAAAGCGAGCGCAAAGGTAAGCACTTATCCGGATAATTCCTAGCGCAAAATGTCTTTAGGAAGATTTTCCTTTCAGATAATGTAGCCCAGGCTAATCAGGGCCCGAAAAACGGTCGCTTTCAGCTACAAATCAGCTAATTATCGGTGCGAACAGCTTGTTTCTGAAAGACCTGTATATAAGGTCTCTTCCGGAGCCATAAGTTTCGGAAGCCCGCCCCCATGTCTGTAAGGGCTTGGGCGCAGTACGCAGGTGCAAGGAAGGTTAAGGGCCGGCCTCCTACCCTTATTCAGGGCTATTGAACAGACAACCTGGTTGCCGCTCAACATTTCTACACGCTAGTAGGGGTAGGGCAATTCCTTTCAAGAAGACCTGAGAAAACCCAGGGCAGCCATTGCTCCCCTGGGTTTCACACTGCACCTGCGGCCGCGCCATATTGCCACACTGTCGTTCCGTCAGATGCGGGAACTTCGGCAAGCTCAGCAGAGTTCGTAAGTACAAAGTAATCTCTTGTAAGACTAGCAGAATCTGAACCGCTGACATTCTCTACTCTTCGTAAATATCAAACTCCGCCGAAACCGAGCGCATTAAAGCCGCGTCTGCGAAATCGCTATCGGTCATCTTCGATAAGCGTTCTAAGTACAAATCAAATTGACCATTCTTAAAGATGGAGAGCATCTTGCCTCCCTTTTCGCAGCTGGCCGCATGCCAGACATTGGGAGGAACCGTAACCGTGTCTCCTGGCTTTGCCACGATGGTCTCGTCATCAAAAATCAGCTCCACCTCTCCTTCCAAAATGTAGAAGACTTCCGTCATAATTTTGTGATGGTGACGGCCCAGATAGAAACCTGGCTTTAGCGTGTCTTCGACAAAACTCAATTCACCATTAGTTCTGTGAGAGGATAGCTTGATAAAACAGTGGTCTTGAGAGTAGTTGTAGTTCTCCCCTTCTCCATTCCGGATAACTTCTTTATGTTCCATTTTTTCTTTTTGCAGACGTTAGGTCCTGATTAATTTTTATCCTGTTAATGCATTCGTTGTAGCGCTAGAACTCATTTAGGTTTTATCGCTCCATATTCAATTATGCCCGAAGCCAGTGCTGGCTGGTAATCAAAACAACTTTCCCCTGATGCTTGGATTGAAATTGATACCGTGAATCTTTTGCCAGGGTATTTAAAAATACTCTAGTCTCATTCATATCTGCGTTATCAACGTAGACAATTGTATTCGAGTGGAAATTTGATTCCAACAATTGAAATATCGTCAAGTAAAGATCTTTCCAACCATCCAGGAGTAGCAAATCGATAGGCTCCCTGTGCCCCTGAAGGGTTTCCACGGCATCCCCTACCCTTACTTCAATTCGATCGGCAACTCCTGCCTTCTGGAAGTTTTCAATGGCTTTCAATGCTTTAGACTCAATTAATTCGGTGGTTATAATGTGTCCATCCGTTTCAATTACTCCGGAAGCTAAATAAAGAGTAGAAATACCAAATGAGGTTCCAAATTCAACGACATTTTTCAGATTCTTATCCTGAATAAGCTGTTTCAAGTCTTTCCCCTGCTCGCTGGAGATGGAAAGATATGCCTCCTTAAAATCAGATGGTTGCATGGGCCTGACAAAACTCTTTGCCGCGACTTTCATCATTTTCAAGATGTCATATTTAGAGTCCCTAAATAGTTGCGCTAAAGTGGCTTCTATTCGCGTTTGTTGTATGCTAATCATTTTTGTTAATTTTTAGTTGTTAAAAAAGGGAGGTCTCAGGTTATTGAAACCTCCCTTTCGATGTAATCATTTATTGAATTAGAGTCTTCGCTTAATTTATTAGAAAACCCAATAAAAGCGAATCTAAAATTTTCCGTTTTCGTTTTTCCATTTTGATTTTGGAGGGATAGCCGAGATCACATCCCAGTGCTCGACAATCTGGCCATTCTCCAGGCGGAATAAATCGTAAAAAGCGGAGTGCTCTCCTTTTCCGAATTTGCCCTCACTTATGGATAGGACAAAGTTTCCTTCGCCCAGCACCATGTGTAGTTTGTCGTATTCCATAACCAGACCATTCTCGGCAAAGTATTTCATAGCGGCCCCAAAGCCATCCAGGCCATCGGCAACGGAGGGGTTATGTTGCAGGTACTTTGTGGGGTTTATGTAAGTCGTCATTTTATCATTCTCATGATTGATGATAACATCTGTGATGAAACCTTCAATCACCTTTTTATTGGCCTCGGTCTTATCTATGTCCACAATGTTTGTGGGGCCATCCGTTTGTGATCTTCCACTTGGGTTAGCGGGCTGAATGGGCAGCAGGTTATCCCAATGCTCAACGATCAGATCATTCTCAAAGCGGAAGATGTCAAAGCCAACCTTGGGGCCGAAGAAGTCGTACACCGTGTGGGTGAAAACGTAATCGCCGTCTTCAAAGGCCCGGACGACATCGGCCTTGAAACCCTGTGGGGGTGCGTGCTGCATAACGGCTCCAAAACCAGCCAGCCCATCTCCCACATCCAGGTTATGCTGGATATACTTTTCAGGATTGATGTAAGAAATCGGCGTTTGATCTCCCGTGTTAAAACTGTTCAATAAGGCAACGACCTTATCTTTCCGGGTGAGCTCCTTATTCATAAAGAGGTAGCGGCCCATGGACACGGATGATTCGACCATATTGCTCATGAAGGCCTCGGAAGTTGGGTGCGCCATGAAGCCACTTATGGCCGCATCTGAATCCGCCTTACTGGCCCAGTAAACAGCCACAACCTGTTTACCCTCTTCGTTTACCCCAGTCAACCGCTGCAAGAAGCCAGCCTGCTTACCGGTGTAGTCAGTTTTGACTTGTCGGTTCAGCAAATTAAAAGCGGACAGATCAGTACCAGGCTTCAGGTCAAAGGTCATCATCTCGACGAACCGACTTTCCGAAGCATCAAATGCTTCATCTGCGGTAAATCTTGTCATCTTCATGCTAGGACCGTCGATCATTGCAGCATAGGAAGCCACCGAAGAGTCGTTCATGAATTTATTCATGGAAGCCTCTGCCTCGGCCAGGCTTTTCCAGTACACGATCACGATTACTTCTCCCTTTTCATTGACGGCACTCTGCCGTTTAATGAAACCCGGTTGCTTGCTGGTAAAAGCGTCTTCTACTTTTTTGTCCGCCTGGCTAAAAGCGTCCATATCAACGTTGGCCCCCGTTTTAAAGGTGGTCACTTCCATTATCGTTTGTGCAGCCATGGTATTCTCGTCGTTTGATGGTTGATTAATACTCGTACTGGTCGTGCAATTGCTGAACAGCAAAGCGACTAGTAGGAGAATGAATGAGGTTAAATACTTCATATTCAGCTCTTTTGATGCTAATGCAAAATTAGAGCCGGCTAGAAAGCTTCACCATGTAAAAAGCATCCTAAGACCTGTCAAAATGGGAATAACTCATTGATGTGACTGCCGAAAAAGGTCAGGTGATTCGCCAACGAACTTCTTGAAGTAGTTAGAAAAGTTAGCAGGATCTTCAAATCCTGCTTCAAAAGCAATCTCCTTTATGGACAGATTGGTGACGAAGAGCAGTCTCTTGATTTGGGTAATGGTTATTTCATCAATAAATAACTTGGCTGGCTTGTTTACGACTGACTGTACAATCTTGTTGAGGGTCTTTGTCGAAACGGCCATCCTGGAGGCATAATCCGCCACCTTCTTACTCTTGAAGCAGTCTTTTTCTACCATCGACTGGAAAGAGATAAACTCTTCCAAGTACTTAGTTTTTTGGGACAGCTTACCTTCTCTGGATTTGATTCGGAACAGTTTCGTAATTATCACGTGAAGTAAACTCCGGGCAATACCTTCCGAATATTCATCCTGAAAAAGAGCTTCTCGCTCCAGCTGACTCACTAACTCCGTAAAGCTTGATAGTTCCTCCCTCACTTCCCGCAACTCGACTTTAGGATTACCCAAAAACTCGTTGAATATCTTTAGGGTCTTCAGTGCTTCCAAGTTACTCAAATGACTTTGAATGAACTCCTCCGTGAAGACTAACAAGTACCCCTTAATATTAGTATTCTTCGAAAACTTATGAATTTGATCCTTTCGTATCAGCAGCACATCCCCCTTAGCATAGCTATAGTCCACCAGATCAATCGTATGCTCACCTTCTCCCTCGAGCACGAAAAAGATGATGTAGAAATTGACGATGTGGTTCTGGCAAATGTCGTGGTCCAGGCTCCTGCCCAACAGCTCTTCTATCCGAATGAGTTCGAAGTACGACTTCTGGTTCGTCTTGTTCTCAAATTTTATCTGCCTGACGGAGGTTGGCATTTTCTATTGTGTTGGCGGGTAACGCAAATCAATCACTAAAGGGCTCAAGATATGACCTTCGGTACGCACTATGGGAGCCTCTTGCATAAAGTACACCACGAAACAAACCCATTTTTTAATAGCGATGAACGTTTTATAAATTACTAAGTAGTAATTTTTGTCATTCTCATAATAACAACTTCCATTTTTGTTTTATTTCGATAAATTTTGCCAGAACAACCTAGTAATTCATTCCAACGACTAACTATCGTACCCTCCCGGCGCGAAGCGCCAACCAGAAGAAACCTTGCACCTGCGGCCGCGCCAAAAAAACATCAGGCTCTCCCATAAATCAAAAATCGCCAATCAAGATTCAAGAATCGAGAATCCCCTTTAAAAGAGCATAACCCCACCAATCCCGAAGGAAAGGCAGGGTCGCGCTACTCTCTAATTTTTGGCGGCATAATTATGCCAGTGGTGGTGGTTATCGAGCCACTACCGTCATACGTTTGCTCAGGCGCTCCTCCCCTACCGCGAGGGTGTAGGTAAGAATGCCGGTCGTGTTTTTCAGGTCTTCGGAAAGAGAAAGCATGAGCGTATTGCGGCCGGCGAGGCCAGCCACGGCACGCTCCGTCAGCAGTCGTCCCTGGATGTCGTGCACGGTAAGGGTTACCGGGCCAGACTCGGGGAGGTCAAACACAATAGTTGTCTGAGCGGCTACTGGGTTGGGGAAGTTTTGGTGGAGTAAAGTTCCACCCCCTGCAATCTCGCTGAATTGTAAACTCAAAGCGGCCGTACTACCGTCGGTCTGAATGGCTTCCGGGTAGCTTAGGCGATCCGTGATGCTAAGGTAATCACTAATCGTGAGATCGCGGGTGGCCCGGACGGTAAGCGATAGCACTTCCTGGCCAGCCAGGGGCTCGCTACCGTTGTAGCTCAGGGCAAGCAGGCCCTGACCGATAAAGGCATCATTGATATTTCCTGCGCCCAGCACGGATGAGTTCCAGCTTTCGATCGTCAGCCCTAGGGCAGCTTCGATGGTGCCCTGGAAGCCCGCCAGTTCTTCGGCGGAGAAGAACAGCTCGGTGCTTTCTCCAGCAGTCAGTTGCTGATCCGCCGTGGATAATGCGAGGGCGGAGCGAGGGGTAAGTTCGGTAAAGACATCGCCGATTTCGATGGCGACAAAGTCAGCGTCCCGATTATGTCCGCCCAGTTCGCTGACGGTGAAGGTAGAGGGGAAGATGGAGGGGTTCCAACCTTCTTCCAGACCGTCAAGGCTGAAGTTGCGCCGGATGAACCTCCAGGTAGGGCTGTTCTGGAATGTATCATCCATGCCCAGGATCACACGGCGGATAGCGACCATGTCACCGATGTCAACCCGACCATCAGCGTTAACGTCGGCAGCAACCATCCGGAAAGGGTTAGTGATTTCCTGTACCCCAAGGATGTGGTTGGTGATCTTAAAGATGTCACTTGTCTTGACCCGGCTCAGGTCCACCTCATCCGGCATATTGGGACGAATCATATACTGGCTGCCTACGTCGAGTCCGTTGAAGAGGAAGCTACCGTTGTTGTCGGTATACATCATGTCATCCATCGAGTTTGGATCACTGATATGAACTTCGATGCCGCTGAGCAGCTCATTGTCTGGCGAAGTGATAAAACCGGCCAGGGAGCCTAGTCCGCCATCGTCACAGATGTTCTCGCCAAAGGCTTCGATTGATGCCACTGCGTTACAGGGGACGGCGTTGCCATTGGCATCAAAGATGTAAACCCGTACCATTAGGTCGCCTTCATCATCACAGGTAACCGGGAAGCTGAGGCGCCCGGGCTGCGGGACGAAGCCGGGAAGGCTGGCCTCTTCTTCTTCGCGGTAGATGGAGTAGCGAATATCTTCGCTTCCACAGTTGCCGGTAATGTCGACAACAAAGTCGTCGGCCTCCACGATGGCGATACCGCCGCCATCACCGTCGTTGAACAGTTCGAAGGTCAGGCGACCCACACAGATCGGGGACAGATCACCACCCGTCGTTACCGTAAAGGGTACGATTCGGCCGTCGGTATTGCCGCAACCATCCATTCCGCGGACCCGGATAGCGTGCTCTCCCGGACGAACATTGCTCAGGTTGATCGTAAAGCGACCGGGGGAGCTTTCGTTGATCTCTGCCGCCGTTACCATGCGGCTGGTCGTGAATCCGTTGGCGGATACGTAGTCAAAATCAAGCTCAGCGATGCTTGTCAGATCTTCAGGGGAACAATCGTCCTGCAACGTGTAGCTCATCACGAAGTCTCCACCTTCACAGCCCGCACCGGGGGTTACGTCGGCGATGACGTTGGTAATGGTCGGTGCCGTTTCATCGTATACTTTGATGAACTGGATATAGCGGAAAGCACCCCTGCTACGGGAGTTAGCATAACCAGTGTCTCCGTCATTGTCTCCATCCACCGGCGTAGAGCCGCTGAAGTTATCGTCACCATCCAGGTTACGGATATCGTTGCTGTTGCTGCGATTACCGTCCCGATCAAGGATGGCAGAATCATCCAGTGGGTTCGTGTTTCCGTTCGGGATGACGTGCAGGAAGGTAGATTCTTCGAAGTTGCCATCTTGGTCTGCATCGCGGGGTACGTTGTAGTAAGCACCGATGCCGTCGTATTCACACCAGTTGATGACTTCAATGGTGCGACGGAGTTTGTAGCAGGCTTCGCCGCTGGCGAAGAAAGTATCGAGGCGAGTGTTGCTCACCACGTTATCACAGCCAAATGGCGTGTACATCAGGTCGTCGAAAGTGGGGACATTACCACAGGTAGTTTCTGCATCTCCGGGGAACTCAAGGGTGTAGTCACGCATACCGCCTACACTCACAATCTGCTGACAGCCGGGAGCGGATACGAATCCGCGAGCATCCGTTACGCTGAAGCTGCGGGTAATGATACCCGTGCCACAGTCATTGATATTGGCATTAACGGTCTGAGTCGTTACTTCATTACCACAGTTATCCAGGCTGGTAGGGGCACCGAACATTTCGTCGAGCATACTGATCGTTCCGACCGGGTCGGCGTCAAAGAAAGCATTGAGGTCTTCGGGCAGCATATCGTCCGCCTGATCACAGGTGATGTTCATTGATCCGGGAGCGATACAGAGTGGAGCGGAGTTGTCCACTACGTTCAGGATAGACATTCGCTGGTTCTGGTTGCCGTTGGCATCCGTACCGCGCAGAATAACGGGAACGACACCTACGTCGATACAAGTAAGGGTAAGTGAGGGACCGAAGTCACCGATCGCGAGCAGAGAGTTAGGGTTGGCGAAAGCAATTTCGAGGATGAGGTCGGAACAATCATCGTAAGAGCCACGGTCAATATCCAGGGCCGTTACTTCAGCAAAACCGCTATTACTAAGCGAAATATTCAGTGCGTCTTCGGCGATGATGACGGGACCGGAGCGATCTTCGATCAGGATGTCTACGTCTTGAATACCTTCGTTTCCACAGTCGTCAATAGCGATGTAGCGTAAGGTATGAGGGCCGGCGGGGAGAAAAGGCGTCAGGCGGTCAACGGGGTTAGGGGCATTGACATTGATGGGGCCAATGATGTTACCTTCCAGACGATCAACCAATACGAAGGCCTGTACGGTAGAAATTGAGCTACAACCATCCGTGATTTGCAGTCCGCCCATATTCGTAGGGACGAAAGCGCCACAGTTCGGGGCGTTGGTCGTAAAGACCAATGGTCCATCGTCCGCCATTCCGTCAAAATCCAGATCCTGCGCGGGTACCATTACGGTTGGTGGAGCGGTATCTCCCACCTTCACGACCTGGGTGAAGGTGCGTACGTTTTCGGTGTCACACCAGTCGATGATGGTGAAGGTCCGGATAAACTTATAGGTACTATTACAAGTAATGATGGCTTCGCTATCTGAGTAGGTAGAGCCGAGATTACCGAACGTTTCGTTGAGGTAAACGGGACCATCAGGGCCGTTTAGAAAGGGGTAATCTTCAACGGCGGGCTTAGGAAAGACCCCCGCAATAATGGTTGGGTCGTTACATTCGAAGGTGGCCACGGAGGCAGGCCCCATTACGTCTTCGCCGGAGGGACGCTCCAACAATATATCGTAGGAGACCATGGTCTCGCCGCTTGACCGTCCGTCTCCAACACAATCAGCGCTCGCGTCGGTAGCCGTAAAAGTTCGGGTGATGATGATGTCTTCACAATCGCCGTTACGGTTGATCGCGTCAGAAACAATAACGTCAACGTCTGAGCAACCGTCGGAAAAGCGAGGAATTTCGCCACCCGCGATGAGGCGTAGCATTAGGTCAGAAGAGAGGGATCCCATGATGGGCATCGTTGTCTGCCCATCTACCATAAAGGAGCGGGAGATATTGGCGGGGAGCGTATTAATGGTTAGCTCGTCTAATTCAGTAGTATAAAACGGGCCGTAGGCGTCGGCGTCCATAAATTGGGCGGGAGGAGTAACGTCAAAAGCGTTGATCGTGCCGCTGCCGAAGGTGAAGCCGATAATACCGCTGTTTTCAGCGGGAACGATCTGGTAATTAAAAGAACCACAACCATCCAGAATATTACCATTTGAAGGGTCATCATCATCAATAGTGATGGTAAAGGCAGATTCAGGTGGCACCATTCCGTCGCCGTCGATATCAGGCTCTCCACTTAATATATTGTTATAAATGACTTCCCGGCTGCAGTCATCGCCCAGGTTAAGATTTACAAATCTAATGCTGGCGAAATTTACTTCGTAGGTTGTACTTTGTGCTGAGAGTGAGGCTGTTCCGAAGGCGAGCAGGCATACCGCTAGCCCCAGTAACTGTGTTACTTTGTACATAAAAGTGTAATTAAAATGGTCACAGCAAGCCCCTTCCGTTCACTGAACTGGCTGGCTGAATTAGAGAGAATAAAAACGGCAAACTTCCCCGAGAGTGGCCGTAACTACGGCCGTCTTTGGAAGCTGAAATCGTTGCGATGAATCGGTGCCGCCTTGTCCCCTAAAGGATGTGTTCGGCACCTTTCGTTTGCGTGATTCGGTGGCTTAAACTCTATTAACTACAAAATGTGCACGAGAAACTGAAATATTTTCTAAGAAATTTTCATTTCGTCTCCAAACAGGCTGTCTACAAAGGCTCTTTTATTAAAGATTTGCAGATGTTCAATGCCTTCTCCAACGCCGATATATCGGATGGGAACTTGGAAAGAATCGGTAATCCCGATGGCTACACCGCCCTTCGCAGTCCCATCTAACTTAGTGATGGCCAGTGCACTTACGTCAGTTGCCTCGGTAAAAGCCTTGGCTTGCTCAATGGCATTTTGGCCCGTAGTCGCGTCGAGCACGAGCAGTACCTGATGAGGAGCGGAGGGTAAAGCCTTGGTGATGGATCTTTTTATTTTAGAAAGTTCCTTCATCAAGTTAAATTTCGTGTGTAAACGACCTGCGGTATCAATTATCGCCACATCACAGTTGTTGTCAATCGCATATTTCGTCGTTTCGTAAGCTACCGCTGCGGGATCGGTGTACATCCCTTTGGAGTAAAACTCACAGCCTACCCGATCACTCCAAATTTTGAGCTGGTCAACGGCAGCAGCGCGGAAAGTATCAGCTGCACCAAGTACCACTTTGTGGCCCTTTAGTTGGTACTGGTTGGCAATTTTACCAATCGTAGTCGTCTTGCCTACTCCATTTACGCCCACGACGAGGATAACGGCAGGGCCATCTCCTTCTACCGGAGGCAGTTGGTAGTCTTCGATGTCCACATCATTCTGCTCGCTGAGGAGCTGAACGATTTCATCGCGCAGGATTTCGTGCAGCTCGCTCGTATTGACATATTTCTGCTCGGCAACCCGGGCTTCAATTCTTTCAATAATTTTGATGGTGGTATCCAGGCCAACGTCACTCGAGATCAATACACTCTCCAACTCATCCAGCACCTCTTCGTCTACCTTATCTTTTCCCGCAACCGCCCGATTAAGCTTATCGAAAAAACCGGTTTTCGTTTTTTCCATCCCCTTATCGAGGTCTTCTTTTTTCTCTTTATTGAAAAACTTCTTGAAAAAGCTCATATCGCAGGCGGTATACTGGTTTACGTTGAAAAGGTGTTGGCAAGCTGCAGTGTCGTTTTCGGGATAGACTCAAACCGGACCTCTTTAATTTAGTCAAAGAGGCCGACAGCGCGCAGGTGCAAGGGAGAGCTTTTAGAAGCAATGTTTTGCCCTTCTTTACTCTTCCAGCAAAGGTAACAACTCATGGGTGGTTGGTGGTTGTGTTGCGGAGGATGAGTCTGTGGAGAAATATACTAATGAAACGTATGCCGAGCCGCTTCGCGACCTGTGGGAGTTCGTGCGCGGAGGCCGCAGAGCACAGGAGAGACCTGGAGGAAAATAACGAGACTTAACCCTCATCAGAAACGCTCTCCTCGTACTTCCTACTCTCCTATACTCTGCGCAAAAATGAAAGCTCTGAAGCGGCTCTTACCTAAAGTTCTCGCACAGGGAACCAGAATTTATCCTCGATTACTGCTAAAAGCCATTAGTTTCGCCACCGCTAACAAACACTTAATGCAGGTACACGTTCCATAAGCTCAGAACTTCAAACAACTCTCCTACCTTGGCTGATATTCTTCACCATACCATCCATCATGCAGCAGACGATGCCGACTGGATGCTCTTCATCCACGGAGCGGGAGGGAGTTCCCTTACCTGGAAATATCAGGTGGAAGCCTTTGAGCCGCACTACAACCTCCTGCTGATCGATATGCGGGATCATGGGTACAGCAAGCAGATTCAGCCTGCATTTGATCCCTATGACTTCGACATTATTGCGGACGACCTATTGCGAACGATTGATCACGTAGGGGTGAAAAAGGCACATTTTATTGCTTTATCTCTGGGGAGTATCATTCTTCAAAAACTCAATGATCGTCGTCCAGAGATGATGACGACCATGATTATGAGCGGAGGTGTATTTAAAGCAGACTGGCGCATAAGCTCCTTTGCGCATGCGGGTAAATTCATGAGTTACTTCGTTCCTTTCCGCTGGATTTATGACGGCTTCATCCTAATCGTGATGCCTCGCAGAAACCATGCCTTTAGCCGCAAACAGTATCGGAAGCAATCGCTAAAATTATCCCCCAACGAGTTCCTCAAGTGGCTAGGTCTTTATAAAGACTTCTTCTCCGTGGTGCGGAAATTCTACGACACCGAGCTAACAACACCCAGCCTGCTCGTCAACGGTGAACAAGACCACGTCTTTCTAGACGCGGCCAGGCGCTACGCTAAGAAGCATGCCCCGCTGGCAGAGCTAGTGGTGATGAAAGGCCGAGGTCATCTTTGTAACCTGGAGGACCGAAAGGGGTTTAATAAGATCGTGCTGGACTGGCTGGGGAAGAAACCTCTCCCCCGTCCCCTCTCCGAAGGAGAGGGGTGACCCTTCGACAGTGTTTTCGGGTGAAACTTAATATTTTTAAGCGATAATTAGCTTCTTTCATAAATGCTAGGACCACGGTTTGTAGCAGGGCTAATCCTACTACCCGCCCCTCTATGACGAAGCCCTCCATAAAAACAAGATGTTTTTCAATTATTTAGCAATTAAGCCTCGACCCGATCATAAGCATCCAACCCAAGGTTTTCGATGATGGTGACCAGTTTGTGTCCGTAGCGTTTATCGGTAGCATAACCACAGGATTTGAGGCCGTGCGCCCACTTTTTATAGTCTACACCGTATGATTTCAGGCGCGCGTAGCGGCGGCTGTTAAGTAATTCACTGTGCTCGCGAAAGCTCTCGGCAACGGAGGTAAAGACTCTGAACATATCGTAGCGCGTATCGTCTCCGTAATTGCGGCAGGTGCAACCCAAACATTTTGATCGGCATTTAATGCCGAAGTGGTTATTGGAGTTAACGGCCAGTTTGCTATCTCCGGCGTTGCTCTCCAACAAGCCCTGCGCCAGCGTGATGCTGGCAGGGATGCCAAACTCCCGCATCTCCTGTTGAGCGATACCCGCATATTGATTTAGGTAATGCTGTACTCTGCTTTTTTTTGCTTTAATGATGGCTGGGGGTAATCCTTTTCGCTCTCCGTAATCGGGGCTCAGCACCAGAGTAAGGTTACTGATGTGTGGAGCAGGGTCATCAGACAGGGCGACCTCATTGAAGCCTTTGTGCTTAGCATCGATGGCTACGGTCGTTTCGCTGGAGAGGTGTTTACCAGCCTCTTTGTTGGGGAACATACTTTGAAAAGCCGTCAAGAAGGCTGCGGTGGGGTCTCCGAAACTGAATGTCCAACCGGTTGATAGTGAAGCTTCCGAAATTTGAGCAGGGCCAGGCTCCAACGGATCGTACATATCAACACTAAAGGTGAGTCCGCGGGTGATGCAGATGTAAAGAATAAGTGAAATGAGTAGAAGCTCAACACCATAATACACGGCATAATCGAACAGTTTACCAATGTAACGTCCGATGGCGGTAGGAGAAGGGGATGTGGAAGGAGTCATGATATTTTTTTTTGCAACCGAAGGGAAAAGACTGTAGACTGTAGACTGTAGACTGTAGACTGTAGACTGTTTAAAACAAAAATAGATAATAAATTTTGATTTAAAAACAAAAACACCACTTTTTGTTTAAAACAATCCTTTTAGCCCCTTGCTCTTCAAGCATCCCCTTGCACCAGCGTCCGCGCCCAAAAACACTTAGTGTAAAAAATACACTACCTTCGTTATGAAGGAAAAAATCATGCGCGATGTTACTAATTGCTGATGCAGGTTCAACTAAGGCTGACTGGGCCTGGGTTGCGAAAGACGGAGAGAATACATTTGTCCATACTCTGGGTTTTAATCCGGTGGTACACCCTCAGGAAATCTTATTGGGAGAAGTAAAAAAGCTCTCCAAAGAATTACTCCCCGGCCTGACGCCCGAAGAAATTCATTACTACGGAGCTGGCTGCTGGGATCACCGGCGAAAGAAAGTGATCTATGATGCCCTTTCAGCGGTCTACCCTACTGCCAAAATCGAGGTTATGCATGACCTCTTGGGTGCCGCCCGCGCTACCTGTGGCCGCGATGCAGGTATTGCTTGTATTTTAGGAACCGGCTCCAACACCTGCCTTTACGATGGAAGCGATGTAACTGACAACGTGACGAATCTCGGCTTCATGCTAGGTGACGAAGGGAGTGGATCTCATTTGGGCAAAGCCTTTCTCCGTGCCTATTTTTACCGGGAGTTAGACGATGAACTCAACGATGCCTTTGAGCAGTTCACGACTATTGATAAGTCGATGGTACTGGATAAGATCTACGAATCGGACATGCCCAATACTTATTTGGCCAGTTTCACCCGATTTATGGGCGAGAACATTAGCCACCCTTTGATTCAAAAGATCGTTTTTGAAAGCTTCGGGGAGTTTCTCGACCGCCACGTTCGCAAGTACCATGGCCACCTCAGGGTTCCGATTCATTTTATCGGTTCCATCGCCTTTCACTTCAAGTCAATTCTTTTGGCGGCCCTCAATGAGCGTGATCTTCGCGCGGGGCGTTTCGTACAAAAGCCGATTGAAGCGCTGGCTGATTTTCACCAGAAGGTGCTGTAAACAAGTCTGATTTTATACATTTGCCCGCTCGAAATAAGCTATGGAAAGAAAAGATATCCGAAGGATTGCCGTATTCACCTCTGGGGGCGACGCCCCCGGCATGAATGCCGCCCTGCGCGCAGTCGTCAGAACAGCAGCCTGGAACAAGCTCCATGTCTACGGTATTGAGCGTGGTTATGAGGGAATGATTGACGGCCACTTCAAGCGACTGGAAAGACGGGACGTTGCCAACATCATCCAACGCGGCGGAACGATGCTGAGAACCGCGCGCTCCATGCGATTCATGACACCGGAAGGCAGAGCTATGGCCGCTGACCACCTGCGGGCCTACGACATTGATGCCTGCATTGCCATTGGTGGCAACGGTACTTTTACTGGAGCAAAAATATTTAGCGAAGAGCACGGTATCCCCTTCATTGGGGTTCCTGGGACCATCGACAATGATCTTTACGGAACGGATTACACCATTGGCTTTGACACTGCCGTGAACACGGCCATTGAAGCCGTGGATAAAATCAGAGATACGGCAGACAGCCATAATCGCCTGTTCTTCGTGGAAGTGATGGGTAGGCACTCGGGTTACATCGCCCTCTATACCGCCATTGGATCGGGTGCCAGTGCTGTACTGATCCCTGAGGCGGAGACGGATCTGGAAGAGCTCAAGGCCGTATTCCGAAAGAATAAGGCTCGAGGGAAACTCTTTAGTGTCGTCATCGTCGCTGAAGGCCACCCGATGGGTGGCGCGGCGGGGATTGCTGCGCAGATCAAGGACGAACTGGCCAGTATGGAGCCTAAAGTGACCGTCATCGGCCACATGCAGCGGGGCGGATCCCCTACGGCCGCAGACCGACTACTCGCCAGCCGCCTTGGCCACGCCGCCGTGAATCGCCTGCTGCTCGGCGAAGAGAACGTTGCCGTTGGCCTCATTAGTAATGAAGTGGAAACCACTTCATTTGAAGATGCCATAACCAAAGAAAAAAAGCCCAAATCTTCTTTGATTCAGATGGCAAGTATACTCTCTATCTAGGATCGTGGATTGCGCGGATGACCACTTCCGTCCGCTAAAGGACACACGCGTCACTAATTGTTAAGAAGACCCGGACAGCTACTTTCTCTCCGTAAATTGTCGCTATGTCCCGCCACAAAATATTTTTTCAAAGCCTGCTTCTGGCTGCATTCTTATGCCTTATTCCTACCGGCCTCTCCGCGCAGTACTTCCTGAACGGTGCAGCGGTGCAGACGAACGATAGCTGTTTTCAGCTGACCTCCGAGACGATGTTTGAGGTAGGTTCCATCTGGGCTCCGGAAAAAATCGACCTACGGAATAGCTTTGATCTGGTAATGGACATGTTCTTTGGCTGTTCAGATACCCAGGGGGCAGATGGTATTGTCTTTGGCTTACAGCCCGTAAGCGCAAGTGTGGGAGAGGCAGGAGAGGGCCTCGGAATAGGCGGGGTGAGCCCCGCCCTGGGGATTGAGTTCGACACCTACCAGAATACCAATCGCAATGATCCACTTTTTGACCACGTTGCCATCATGGCCAACGGCTCCGTAACCCACTCCGGGGCCAACAATCTGGCCGGACCCGTTCAGGCTAGTGCTACTGCAACTAACATCGAAAATTGCCGGTTTATTCCACTGCGTGTCACCTGGGATGCCCCGGCACAAACGTTGAAAGTGTACTTCGATTGCAGCCTTAGGCTTGAATACACCGGCGATATCGTCAATGATATTTTTGGCGGCGACCCTTTCGTTTTTTATGGCTTCGCAGCCGCCACCGGCGGCCTATCTAACCGGCAAGAAGTATGCTTCCGCTTCAACTCCTTTTTGAAGCAACTGGAAGATGTAACGATGTGTCCTGGCGGACAAGTGCTCCTGGACGTCTTTGGTGGAGAGCGTTATGAATGGACGCCAGAGGCTGGCCTTGATGACCCTACAGCACCTAGTGTTATTGCCTCTCCGGATACAACTACGGTGTATACTGTTCGGATCTTTGACGCCTGCGACATCCCATTACTTGATACTGTCCGAATTGCCGTGGAAGGAGATAGCGCCTTCGTAAAGCTTGGTCCGGATACGACCATCTGCCCCCAGGACTTCCTCGTCTTCGACGTAACGACACCTACGGCCATTTATGAGTGGTCCGACCCCGATCTAAGTGGCCCGATTATCTCCGCCAACGACATCGGCATCTATGAGGTAACCGTCACCCGACAGGACATCATTTGTGAGGCTTCGGATCGCATTGAGATTGATCACTTACCCGTGCCGGACTTCGATTTGGGCCCGACGGATACGACTCTCTGCCGTGGAGACTTGCTGGAGTTAACGGCCGTTTTCGAACTCGGAGAGCCCTTCTTCGAAGACGGTCGCCCCTTCGACACCCTGTACATCTCCCGCCCGGGGCGCTACAACGCTTACGTGGAGCACCCTTGCGGGACCTTGTTCGATCAGGTAAACGTCCTCTTCGAAAACTGCCATCAGATCTATCTCCCTACAGCCTTCTCTCCGGACGGAGACGGCGTTAATGACATCTGGTTCCCGCAGGATGGCGGAGACGTCGTCAGCATCCACCGGCTTAGCATCTTTGACCGCTGGGGCGGGCAGATGTACGAAGCCACTGAACTGCCAACTAACGATCCCTCCCTCGGCTGGGATGGCCT